>JACCYD010000133.1 GCA_013696695.1 Deltaproteobacteria bacterium
CCGAAGCACCCTCCGGGTGATTCGGATCGTAGACCGGGTAGGTCGCCATCCCGAGCACGTGGCCGTTCGTGACGTCGAGGACCACGGCGACGCCGCTCTGCGCCTTGTTCGTGATCACCGACTCCGACAGCGCGGTCTCCGCGATCGCCTGGATGTTGCGATCGATCGTCAGCTTGACGGTGCCACCGGGCTCGGGCCGCGCGAGGCCATCCGCGAACGTGCGGCGACCGCGCGCATCGCGCACGGCATACCCGGCACCGCGCGTCCCCGTGAGCTGCGTGTTCATCGCGAGCTCGATGCCGTCGAGGCCGTTGCCGTCGATATCGGCGCGCCCGATCAGCGAGCCCGCGAGTGTGCGTGCCGGATAGAACCGCTTCGGTTCGCGCGCGATCTCGATGCCGGGCAGCTTCGCCTTCTTCACCGCCTCGGCGACGTCGGCGCTGACATGGCGATCGAGCCACACGAACTTCCGCGTCGTGCCGAGCTTGGCCTCGAGGGTGGAGACATCCTCACCCAGGATCTCCGCGAGCTTGTCGGCGGTCGCGGTGACATCGCGGATCTCGCGCGGGTTGGCCCAGATCGAATCGACGTCGGCGCTGACGGCGAACGGCTCGCCATGGACGTCGCGGATCTCGCCTCGCGGCGCCGGGATGTCGACGTTCGTGCCGTGCTGCCGCTCGGCGAGTGCACGGTAGTGATCGTTGTCGTCGATCTGGAGCGCCCACGCGCGCCAGGCCACGCCGCACAACCCGACCGAGATCACCGCGCCCACGACATACGCACGAACGCGCGCCGCTCGCGGGATGCCGGGCGTCATCGGCCGGATGCGCGATTTCGACGGACGCGAGGACTCGCGCTGCGTCATCGGCGTGGCTCCGGGATCGCGGCCACGCCATCGCTTCCGTTCACCACGCGAATGCGATCCGGCGCCACCGACGTCATGCCGAGTCGCGTCGCGAGCCGGCGGATCCGCTCGGGGGTCGACAGCATCGCGTGCTCGAGCTCGAGCCGGCGCTGGGTCTCGCGCAGCCGACCGACCTGCTCGGAACGCCGCGACAACTCGTAGCCGGAGCGCAGCACGTCGTGCTGGCGGCTGACCTGGATCGAGCCGATCATCGCGAGGGCGACCGCCACGATCACCAGGGCCACGATCACCGGCCGGAGTACCGCCACCTCGCCACTCCCCCGGCGGAAGATCCGATACACCGAACCTGGCGACGTCATTGGAGTCCCGTCACTACACGCCTGGCCGCGCACCGACGCAATTTTTTGATCCACACTCGTGACATGCGCGCCATCTGCCTGCTCACCGCCCTCGCGCTCGGAGGCTGTTCGCGAGCGACCGCTCCGAAGGCGATGACCGCGGGCAAGGTGATCTCGATCAGCAGTGTCGCCGGGCTGATCGCCTCGGCGTTCGTGTACAGGTACCTCGGCGAGGCCGGTAAGCCGATCGTGGCCGGCTTCAGCATCCTGTCGGGCGTTGGCATCGGCCTGTACGCCGCCGGCGAGCTGACCGGGCCGAACGAGATCGAGGAGACGCTGAGTGAGCGGCACCGCCGGTGGGCGCGAATCCTGACCGGTCGCGCATACGGCTATGCGCGCGATGGTCGCTGTCCGCGCGTACGCCACATCGAAACGCGCGTTCGGGTCTACGATCGCGAGCTTCACGACTTCGTGTTCATGCGCGACCCCGAGATCCAGAAGTGCCTCACCGCGCCAGTTGATGTGGCGCCGGCTGCAGAGCCACCACCGGAGCCGCCGGCGCAACAGCCTGAAACATCTGACGATCCGCTGTGATCACGCGGAGCTCACCCGGGTGTTGCGGCGGTCTCACGCCCGATCCCGGCATCGTGGGGACATGATCGCAACGACCGACCGCACCCGCGCTCCGAAGATCTTCGGCGCCTGCTTGATGCTCGCGGGTGCAGGGCTCTACTTCGTCGACATCTCCGACAAGGGCCGCAATCTGCACTGGTTCGTGTTCCCGGCGCTGATCCTGATGGGACTTGG
>JACCYD010001222.1 GCA_013696695.1 Deltaproteobacteria bacterium
ATCCGACGATGCAGCCGGACGAAGATCGGCTGCGCGACAAGTCCCACGCGAAGGTGCACCTCGCGCGCGAAGGCGCGGCGGGCGGCGATGGCGAGCCCGCAGGCGGTGGGTGTGGCTGTTCGAACTAGCCTGGTCTGCGCGATCGCGCTGATCGCGAGGCTCGCGAGCGCGGATTCCGGTGATCGCGAGATCCTCGGCGGGGAAGGCTGGAGGCTAGAGAGCCTCGAGCTGCGCACGATGTATCTCGATCAGGATGGGCGCGGCTTCCAGTCCGTCGACGACGGCACGCCGGGCAAGGAGACGATGTTCATCGTCCAGCCGTCGCTGCTGATCAACGCGCGGCAGAACGAACGGGTGAGTCACGCGCTGACGTTGCCGTTCGATGCGATCACGGCCGCGTCGCCGGATGCGGTCGATGCCACGAGCTCGGCCTCGCGGTTCAACATCGCGGGCGATTTCGATCTGCGCACCACGATCAAGCTCGACGACGACGACACGCTGACCACGCGGTTCGTCGCGCACGCCGAGGAGTGGATCGGCGGCGGCACGATCGGTGCGGGCTGGATTCGTTCGCTGGCCGACGACAACGCGACGGTGTCGGTCAACGGAACGTTCGGCGTCGACGTGTTCGACGATCGCAATCACCTCGGAGATTTTCTGGGAAAGACGGCGCGCGCCACGGGGAGCGTGCATGCCGGGGCATCGCAGCTGCTATCGCCGACCACCGTGATCGACGGGAGTTACGGCGCGACCTACCAGCGCGGCAACCTGCGGACCGGCTGGAACGCGGTCCCCGTCGAGGGCGGCATCGTCGAGGACGAGGTGTTCCCGGACGGCCGCTTGCGCCAGGTGCTGTCGCTGCGCGTGTCACAGCGGGTTCCCGTGACGCGATCGACAGCGAAGCTCGCTTATCGCGGCTACGTCGACAGTTTCGGCTTGCACGCCAACTCGATCGAAGCGAGCGTCTACCAGTACATCGTGAATTGGCTCTACGTGCGCGGCAGTTACCGGTTCTACGATCAGAATGGCGTCGAGTTCTACACAGAAAGCATGCCACTGGGGTTCGACGACTCGACGCTGCGCACGGCCGATTCCGATCTGGCGCCGCTCAGCTCGCACCAGTACACGGTGTCGCTGAAGACGGTGCGCGAGCGCGGGCCGCTGAAGAAGTGGTCGCTGTCGGCGGAGCTGTTCCGCTACACGCGGAGCAACGATCTCGCGATCACCGCGGTATCGCTCGGCGTGGGACGCGTGCTGTGAAGCGTCTCGTTGCCATCGCGATCGCGATCGCGATCGGCTCGTGCGGTGCGCCGGCGAAATTGGGGGCAGTCCCCGCGAAGCTGCCGGCCGATGCGAAGCTGATCGACGGCGACGCCTCGTTCGTCGCGATCGAGCGCTACAAGGGGCGCGTCGTCGTCCTCGATTTCTGGGCTGGCTGGTGCGGCGAGTGCAAGCGCACGATCCCGCAGGTCCAGCGGCTGGCGGCGGCGTTCGCGAGCGAAGGCTTGCTCGTCGTCGGTGTCAACGCCGGCGAGAAGCAGGCGGAGGCCACGCGCTATGCGAAGGAATTCGGCATCGAGTATCCGATCGCCCTCGATCCCGATCTCGAGCTTTCAGATCGCCTCGGCGGCGGCCGGTTGCCGTTGCTGATCGTCGTCGATCGCGATGGCACGATCGTGCATCGCGCGAAGCACGTCGACGAAGAGACGCTGCGGGTCGTGCGCAAGCTGCTCCGCTCCACCGCATCTGCGGCACCGTGAGCGACGCGGACGACGCGGACGACGCGACGATGCCCGATACCCGGGCCTCGGCTCCGAGCGCGACCGGCATCCGCTCGACCGAGCTCGGTGATCGCTACGAGGTCGCCGAGCTCCTGGGCCGCGGCGGCATGGGCGAGGTCCGGCTCGCTCGCGACAAGAAGTTCGATCGCGCGGTCGCCGTCAAGCTGATGCTCGAGACCACGGTCGACGACGCGACGCTCGGACGGTTCTTTCGCGAGGCGCGGGTCCAAGGGGTGCTCGATCACCCGGCCGTCGTCCCGGTGCACGATCTCGGCATCGACGAGCACGGCAACCCGTACTTCGTGATGAAGCGGCTCGAGGGCATCACCCTCGCCGACGTGTTGATGTCGAGCGATCCGGCGCTGCGCGAGAAGTGGCCGCGCCGCAAGTTGCTCCCGCGCCTGGTCGACATTTGTCTCGCGATCCAGTTCGCGCACGAGCGCGATGTCATCCACCGCGATCTCAAGCCGGCGAACCTCATGCTGGGCGAGCACGGCGAGGCGTACGTCCTCGACTGGGGACTCGCTCGGATGGTCGGCGATCGCAAGATCGAAGGCGACGTGGCGTCACCGAGCGGCGCAAATGGCGACGAGACGCGCGCCGGTGATCTGCTCGGCACGCCGGGGTACATGTCACCGGAGCAAGCGCGTGGAGAGCAGGTCGATGGCCGCACTGATGTGTTCTCGCTCGGCTGCGTGCTCTACGAGATCCTGGCCGGGAGGCCGGCGCTCGCGCGCGGGATCGCGGGGATCCAGGAGACGCTCGATGTCGTCGAGCTGCGGCCGAGCGCGAAGTCGCCGGACGTGCCGCTCGAGCTCGACGATCTATGTGCCGAGGCGACCGCCGGAGACCGCGCCAAGCGACCGACCGCGGGTGCGCTCGGTGATCGCATCCAGGCATATCTCGACGGTGATCGCGACGAGGTCCGCCGCAGGGAGCTCGGCGCGGCGATGGCTCGCGACGCTCGGCTGGCGCTGGATCGCGCGATCGTGCGCGACGCTCGGCCCGAGGTGACCCATCAGGCGCGGGCGGAGGCGATCCGCCACGCGAGTCGAGCCCTGGTGCTCGATCCGTCGAATTCCACTGCACTCGACGTGATGTCGTATCTGCTGCGCGAGCAACCCGCCGAGATTCCAGCCGAGGCGCTCGCGGCCGCGGACCACGAGCGCGCGGTCACGCGGCAGAAGGTGCTGCACTGGTCGCGCACGGCGGTGGTCGCTTTGATCGGGATCGAGCTCGCGCTGCTGTTCGTCCCGATCCATCACGTGTGGCCGGTGGTCGGGATGTTGGTGTTTTCGATCGCGAGCCTGATCAACATCCACCTAATGACCAAAAAGCTGTTGCCGATGCGGTCGTTGCACTACCTGACCTTCATCGCACTGACATCAGCTGCGCTGATGTGCGCCGGCATCGTGCTCGGCCCGCTGTTCATCCTTCCGCTGATCGTGATCGGCGCGATCGGCGCGTTCGTCGCGCAACCGGTGGCGTATCCGGCGTGGGTCATCGCCGCCCCACTGGTGATCCCGATCGGGATCTTGGTCCTGCTCGAATCGATCGGCGTGTTGCCGTCGACGTTCGCGTTTCGCGACGGCTCGTTCGTGCTCACCACCTGGGTGTTCGACCTGACCCCGACGATCGCGGTCGTCCTGCTGGCCTCGTCGCTCGTCGTCCAGATCTTCAACTCCATGGTGGTCGCGGTGTTTCAGAAGCGCGCGCAGCAAGCCGCGCAGAACCAGATCCACGCGCACCAGTGGCACCTCGAGAAGCTGTTGCCCGACGGCAGCCGCAAGCCGCGTTAGGCCCTAAGTCAGTCAGTCCTTGACGTCGACTTCGACCTGAACGTGAACGTCAACGCCACCTTCGACGTTGCCGTCGACAAGTCACGTCATCTTTGGTGAGCATAGCGACGATCCCCTTCAAGAAGGTCGATGCCCCGCTCGTAGCGACAGTCGTCGATCAGCTTCATCACCCGATCGTGTCCAATGAGGCCGCCGCTTCGAGAGACTCCGCATCGACCGAACAACTCTCTACAACGTCCAAGGTGGCGTTCATGTTCAGGTTCACGTCAACCCTGACACAGGGTTCAAGGTCAACGTTAGCTGACGGCAGTGGCGTTTAGGCCTTCAAAGTCGCGCGCAGCTCACCACCCGAGAACACCCACAGATTTCCGGGTACGCCTTGGATCCACACCTCGTCGCGCGTCAGCGGCACCGTCGCGACAACGGCCACTCGATCGTTGGGCGTCGTGACCTCCGAGAAGTCGACGGTGAGGTCGTCGTCGGACAGCGTCGCTTGCTTGAACGGCGCCTTGCGAATGATGTACGCGAGCTTGGTCGCGCAGCGGGCGAACAGGTGAGCACCGTCGCCGAGCAGGAAGTTGAACGTGCCGTTGCCGCCGAGCTTGCCGCCGAGCTCGGCCACCGCGTCCCACAGCTCGCGACGCTTGCGTGGATACGTCTTGAAGCGCTTGTGAAGCCCTTCGAGCATCACGCAGAACGCGTATTCGCTGTCCGTGTTGCCGATCGGCCGGAACCGCTGGAGCGGGAACTTGCGCACGTTCTTGACCGTGCCGTTGTGTGCGAACGTCAGCGTGCGACCCCACAGCTCGCGGACAAACGGATGGGTGTTTGCCAGCGAGACCTCGCCGCGCGTCTTGCGGCGAACGTGCGCGATCGCGAGCAGCGTCTTGATCGGATTTTGACGGACGTAGGTGGCCAGCGCCGACTGACACGCCGGCGTCGGCTCGAGGAACGTGCGCACCGCCTTGCCGTCGTAGAGCGCGAGGCCCCAGCCATCCGCGTGCGGGCCCTTCGCGCCGCCGCGCAGCGCGAGCCCGGAGAACGAGAACACGATGTCCGTCGGGACGTTGCACTCCATACCGAGGAGCTCGCACATAGGTCGAGCTGACGATATCAGCTCGCGACGTGCTGGATGGTATCGTCGCCCCGATGGCCGGTGAGAAACCGTCGAAATGGGAGCAGAAGCAGGCGGCGGCAAAGGCTGCCGAGGCCAAGTTCGACGCGAACCAGCGGCTGGCGAAGCACAGGGCGAAGCAGGGGAGGAAAGGCAAGGGCGTGACGACCGAGCTCGACGATGTCGGCAGCTCGCTCGGCAACGTGCTCGACGATAGCCCGGGCGTGCTCGGCCGGATGGTCGCGCACAGGAAGCTGCTGCTCGGGATCGGCGGCGTGTTGCTCGCGGGCGGCATCATCTTCGGCATGTGCATGGTCCAGCGCCATCAGCTCAGGACCGCCCCGGGCTCGCCGCGGCAGGAGCTATTCGTCGCCGGGAATCCCGCCACGTTGATCGTGATCGAGTACGTCGCGGTCGGCGGCACCAATTCCAAGGGGATGAGCCAGCCAGCCAGCGCGAAGGGACAGCGGCTGACGGCGATCGATGCCGATACCGGCGCGCAGCTCGCCGTCTCGGTCGGGGATTACCAGAAGTGCTGGGCAGGGAACGGCCGCGTCGTCTGCGTCGACGTGTACGACCGTGTCGATCTGCTCGATCCGAGGACGCTCGATGTCACGCACGAGGCCAACGATCTGATCGCGAAGGCGAACCTCGCGAAGCCGACGCGTCGCTACGAGCGCGAGGGTAACGACGTCGTCGTCGTGCTCGAAGACGGGCGCGGCGCGCGGATCGACACCGGCACCCTCGCGGTGACCGTGATCGAGTCGGTGCAATCTGGATTCGCTCGCTCCGAATCGGAGAGCTGCGACACCGAAAACAACTTCAAGCAGGACAACGTGATGTGGGTGTTCACGGGTGGCGGCACGCGCGAGAAGTTGACCAGCAATCCGCCGCCGCCCTCGGAATCGGCGACGCCGAGCGGACCGGCGCTGACGTATCTGCACCCCGGCTTTCTCCGCACCGACCCGCCGCAACCGATCGTGCTGCACGCGGCGACCACCGAGAAGCGCTACTCGCTGGTGTCGCGCGTCGACGGGATCTCGAAGGAAACGTGGCAGGCGCCGCTCGATGGCCAGTGCCGGCGCGCGTGGGTCTCGGGACCGCTGTTGATCATTGCCACCGACAATCCGGCCCGGCGCGCCGTCGCCCTCTATCTGAATTCGGGCCAGGTCGCGTGGACGTTCGGGCGTTGACAGCTTCGCCGCCGATGCTACCCAGTGCGCCGAACGACCTCGATTACCGTAACAATAACGGGCGGGCATTGGTGGCGTAGCGAAACCGGGCGACCGGCGGAGCGAGCAGCAAGCAGTCACGACAAGGCTTCGGCTACTGCCCATTGCGTGCCGATCCATCGTTCAGAGGAGCAATCCTCGAAACCGAGGGAGGAGCTGATCGCTCGACGGGAAACCGGCGAGGGATCATTCGAAGTCACTCCTTGCCCGCACTCATTTTACGAACGTGCCGTGGAACGTGATCGGCACGTGGAGAAGCGCGGCTAGCTGTTTTGCCGCCGCCTCAAAATTGATCGTGAGCCCCATCGGCCCCGCACGGCAGGGCGAGGGTATGTTCCTGCCGGCTGGAATTCCGCGATCTATGCGGACGTTAGCGGCGAGAAGAGGGCAGATCATGATGCGAAGCTTCGTCACGGGGGTCGCGCTTGTCGCGATCGTCGGGTGCAAACAACCGAGCTTGCTGGATGACAGCGAGGTGACGGCCGAGAGCGGCAGCGCCGAACCGGGTTCGACGCCCTCGAAGGACGAGCCCAAACGCTCACCGATCACACCTTCGAAGCTGCAACCGATCATCAGCGACCTCGGCGACGAAGGTGTGACGCCGAGCGCGATCGTCGTGAGCTTCGCGGCCCCGATCATCGAACGCGATGAATCCGGGCGCGTGACGTCGAAGACCGTGCTCGAGATCAAACCGGCGGTCCCCGGAACGCTGACCTACCTCGGCACGTCGCAGCTGCGGTTCGTACCGCAGCCGGGGTTCGAGTCGGGCACCACCTACAACGTCGAGCTCAAGAAGGTCGAGACCCGCGATGGCGTGCTCGATCCACCGGGCAACACCAAGTGGACGCACTCGTTCACGACGCCGCCATTCAAGCTGAACAGCTGGGCGCCGGCGTCGTTCGACGCGAAGACCAACTCCGTGGCGATGGAGGTCACGTTCTCGGCGCCGGTGCTCGCGAACATCGCGCGCAGCCGGATGACGCTGACGATCGATGGCCAGCCGGTGACCAACGTCTCGGTGCTGCCGTCGCGGTCGCGGACGATCGCGGGACAGAACGTCGTCAATCTCCAGCTGTCCGATCCGCGCCTCAAGGTGGGCAGCAAGCTCGGGCTCGCGCTCAAAGCCGACCTCCTCGCGCTCAACGGTGCCAAGGCGCCGGCGGCTAGCGTCACGCACACGGTCAGCGACGACAAGATCGTCTCGATTCGCGGCGCGCAGTTCGTCGAGGGAGCGAACGGCTATTACCTCGAGGTCGCGTGCAACGATAAGGCGGCTCCGGTGGGCGCGCGCTCGGCGTACTACGAAGGCGAGTACCTCAGCTCGTTATCGCAACGCTGCCAGCTGACCGAGGAGTCGCTGCCGCGCATCCAGTTCACGCCCGCCGTCGACAAGCCGTACATCACGAGCGGCAAGTCTGGCTTCCGCGTGTTCGGCAACTTCAAGCGTGGCATCTATCGCGTCAAGATCGAAGCCGGCGCACGCAGCACCGACGGCGGTGTCGTGACAGCGCCGTTCTCGCGATCGTTCGCGGTCACCGCGCGCAAGCCGCAGCTATCGTTCGCCGGCACCGGGCGCTACTTGCCGCGCTCGGCATGGCAGAGCCTCGGCATCAAGCACCTCAACATCGAGGAGGCGAACCTGATCGTTCGCCAGATTCCACCGGAGAACCTGGTGTTCTGGCTCGGCAACACCTCGTCGGATGTCGCCGACGAGCGCACGAGCAACGTGATCCTGAAGACCACGGTGCCGCTGCGCGGCGATGCCGATGTCCAGGCGATGTCGTGGAAGGACGTCGCTTCGATGTTGCCGTCGACGACCAAGGGCGTGCTCGAGCTCAAGCTCGCCGGCGGCGGCGCCAGCTCGACGTCGCGCTTGCTCCTGACCGATCTGTCGCTGGTCGCCAAGAAGACGTCGGTGCCCGACAAGCCGTGGTTGCAGACGGTGAAAGTCTGGTCGCTCGACATGCAGTCGTCGGAGCTGCTCGATGACGTGCAGGTGCAGCTGGTACGCAAGTCGGGCAAGGTCGTCGCGACCTGCACGACGGATGGTGCCAACGGCTGCACGCTGGCGGTCAAGGATGGCGATCCGGATCAGTCCGAGCCGTTCGCGCTGATCGCGCGCCGCGACGATGACCTGACGTACATGCGTTATCAGGATCTGCGCGCCGACGTCACCGAATCCAGTACGTCGGGGTTGCCATACGTCTCGGCGGCGCCGTATCGCGCGGCGATGTACGCCGATCGCGGCGTCTACCGGCCGGGAGACAC
>JACCYD010000157.1 GCA_013696695.1 Deltaproteobacteria bacterium
ACGTGCGCACCGCGCGCGCGAAGGGGTTGAGCGAAGGCCGCGTGTTGTTCGGGCACGCGTTGCGCAATGCGCTGCTGCCGGTGATCACCGTCGCAGGGTTGCAGTTCGGATCGCTGCTGTCGGGTGCGGTCGTGATCGAGAACGTGTTCGCGCGACCGGGGCTGGGCACGACGTTGCTCGACGCGATTCGCGAGCGGAACTATCCGGTGGTGCAGGGTAGCGTGCTCGTGATCGCCGGCATCTACGTGGTGGTGAACATCCTGGTCGATCTGGCGTACGGGCTCGCCGATCCGAGGATCCGTCGCGGATGAAGACCGGCGTCAAGATGAGCGTCAGCGCGAAGGTCGGCATGGTCATGCTGGGCGTGTTCGTGTTCGCCGGCGTGTTCGGGCCGTGGATCGCGCCGTACGACGTCGGTGGCGTGGCGCAGGATCTGCCGCATCGCTTCGAAGGCGCGAGTAGCGAGCACTGGCTCGGCACCGACAGTCGCGGGCTCGATGCGTTGTCGCAGTTGCTGTTCGGAGCGCGCTCGGCGCTCGAGCTCAGCGTGATCGTCGTCGCGATCTCCTCGGTGGTCGGCCTCGCCGTGGGAACGATCGCGGGTTGGTTTCGCGGCGTCGTCGACGAAGCGCTGATGCGGTTTGTCGATATCTTGATGGCGTTCCCGGGCATCTTGCTCAACATCGCGATCGTCGCGACCGTCAGCGAGCCCGGAATCGGCACCATGATCGTGGCGCTGTGCGCGAATGGCTGGGTCGGGTATGCGCGCGTCGCGCGAGGCCAGGTGCTGGCGTTGCGCGAGCGCGACTTCGTGACGGCGACCATCGCGCTCGGCGCGTCGAACCTGCGCGTGATGGGGCGGCATTTGATTCCAAATCTGATGGGCCCGGCGCTGGTCCAGATGTCGTTTGGATTCGGCGGCGTGATCCTCGTCGAGGCGACGCTGTCGTTCCTCGGGCTCGGCCCGCAGCTCGATTTCACGTGGGGCTCGATGCTCGATCAGGCACGCACGTTCTTGTGGAAGAGCGATTGGGTGAGGCTCTACACGCTGGTTCCGGGACTCGCGATCATGTGGGTGGTGCTCGGCGCGAACTTGCTCGGCGATGGCCTGCGCGATCGCTTCGATCCTCGTCAGCGAGGGCGGCAGTAATGGCGCTACGCGTCCGCGTGTGCTCGCGACTGGACGTGCAAGCCGGCGCGCTCAAGGCGTTCGACGTCACCGGCGTGACGTGGCCGGTACTGGTCACCGTCGTCGACGGCGAGGTGGTCGCCGTGCCGGGCGTGTGTCCGCACGAGGATGTCGGGCTCGCGACCGCGCGGCTCGATCGCGGCGAATTGACGTGCCCGGGACATGGCTACGTGTTCGACCTGCGCGACGGCAAGTGCGCGCACGATCCGACGCTGCTGTTGCGCCGCTATCCGGTGACGATCGTGGGCGGCGAGATCTACGTAGATCTATTGTGAAACTCGCTACGTGTGATCGTCGAGGTCCGAATCGGCGTTGGTGTAGAACCAGCGCTTCGGATCGACGAAGCGGCGATCGCCGCCCGGCGGGATCATGCAGAGGAACGGCTTCTTGCCGCGGTCGACGAACAGCGAGCGGTACATCGAGCGGCGCTGGCTATCGCGCTCGAGGAGCTTGATGTCGACGAGCTCCGCCGAGGTGGCGGTGCAGTAATCGACGATCGAGAGCAGGCAGGTGCGCCATTCACCGGGCACCGCGAGCAGATCGACGATGCGTAGGATGCGGCCGCCGTCGATCGGTTCGAGGGCGCAGGCGCCGATCGGACGATCGTGATCGATGATCACGAAGGTCGGTTGCCGGCCGGCGGGCGCGTTCTGGAATCGCCAGGTGTAGAACGCGCCGTCGCGGATCGCGGCGAGGCGAAGGCCGCCGCGGGCTGCTTCCCACACACCGTCGATGCGGGGATCGTTGGCGACCGCGGGGACGAGCCGCGCGCGCGGGCGTGGCTTGAGCGCCCAGGCAACGGCGGAGGCGAGCGGCGCGGGAACGTGGAGGGCTTCGCCACGCAGCGGGCGGACCCAGCGAACGACCTGGCCGGATTCGCGCGAGCCGCCGTGCTTGAGCGGCGTGACGTTCATCGCGCCCGGCGCGCCGTACATGCAGGAGATGTCGTGGCGCGGCATCGCATCGCGCGACGCCTTGTGGAGCAACGCGCCGATGCCGCGGCGGCGAAACGCAGGTCGGACATAGCCATCGCCGCCGAGCGCGCCGAGCTTCTCCTCACCGTCGAGCCAGAGCCGAAACGGGAAGAACGAGGTGCAGCCGGCGACCTCGCCGGTCGCGGCGACAGCGAGCCACGTGATCGCGGGACCGCCTGGATTGCTCTCGTAAAGCCAGCGCATCCGCGCGGCGACATCGCAGCCCGGGATCATCTCGGCGATCAATGCTTCGACGTGCGGGCGATCAGCGGCCGTAGCTTCGCGAACATCGAACATGAGTCTTCTCTAGCTCTCGTCACCGTCGACGGCGAACGATTTTCACCGACGACTCACGATCATTCGTAGTGCGACCTGGATGGTGCGCGCGCCGACGACACACTCCGCGTACGCTACAGTACGAATGACGCGCGACCCGGATGCCGACCAGGCCGCGGACTCGAGCGCTGTGCGCAGGCGCCCGCGACGTCTACGCTGGATCGTGGTCGGTGCGATCGGCGTGGTTGGCGTCGCGTGGTTCGCGACGCGCGACGACGATGACGACGAGCTCGGCGGGCTCAAGGCGCTGGTCCCACTGAAGATGGACCAAGCGTGCTCGGCCGGCATCCCGGATGCGTGCTTGCAGAGCGCCGCGAAGGCGATGGCCGCCACCGCGGCTCCGGATCTGCCGGACGTTCTCGCCAAGTATCAGACCGCGTGCGATCGCGGCTTCCTCGAGGGGTGCGGCCACCTCGCGCGGATGCAGCTCGACGGCACCGGCGGGAAGTCGGAGGTCGCCGCGGCCCGCGCGCTGGCCGAGAAGGCGTGCACCGACGGCAGCGGGTCTTCGTGCGACGTCGCCGGGCACATCTTCGGTAGCGGCATCGGCGTGCCGATCGATCACGCGAAGGCCTACGCGCGATGGCAACGGGGGTGCGATCTCGGTGACGCGAGCAGCTGCATCCACAGCGCGCGCGCAACGCGCGTAGGGCTCGGCACCCGGCGCGATCCCACGACGTCCGCATCGCTGGGTGCGCAAGCGGCGTCGCTCTCGGAGCGTGCCTGCGGGCCCGCCGATGCGGACGCATGTCGCGTGCACGGACTCGTGCTGGCTCGCGGCCTCGCGGGAACCAAGGACATCCCGCGCGCTGCGATCCTGTTCCAGCAGGCGTGCGATCTCGGATCGCCGGACGCATGCAGCGACCTGGGGCAGTTGTACGTGCGCGGCATCGGCCTGCCGAAGGACGCGCCGCGCGGTGTGGCGGCGTTGCGGCGCGGTTGCGAGCGCGGCTCGATCGCGGGATGTCAGGCACTCGCCGTGGCGACGGCGCCTGCAGATCCGGTGGCTGCCTATGCGATCGCGAAGACCGCCTGCGATCACCACGATCGCCACTGCGCGCTCCTCGGCAACTTCTACGAGACCGGCGTCGGCGTTCCGAAGGACCTCGCGCTCGCGCGCGCGTGGCACGAGCGAGCGTGTCGCGGCGGCGACGCGATGTCGTGTGCGGCCGCTGCAAGACAAGATTCTGCGAAGGCCCTCGAGTTGATCTCTCGATCATGCGACCTCGGCTGGGCACTCGCGTGCAAGGAGGTCGGCACGCTCGCCGCCGAGCGTAAGGACCACGCGATCGCCGCGGCGAACTTCCGACTCGCGTGCGATCTCTCGGACGGTGAGATCGGCTGCACCGAGGCGAAGAAGTGACTACTTGTAGTCGGGCTCGACGAGCTTGACGTCGGTGATGCCGGCTTCGCTGAACGCCTTGGTGACCGCCGCGCGATCGCCGAGCAGCACGACCACCTCGTTCTGAGGATCGAGCTCGCGCGCGAGCAGCGCCTTGACCTGCGCGAGCGACACGGCGGCGACCTGCTGCAGCAGGCTGTTGTAGTAGTTCGGATCGAGCTTGTAGCGCGCGATCTGACCGAGGCGTCCCGCGAGCTCGCGCGACATCGTCGACTCGCCGAGCAAGGTCTGGATGATCTTGCGGCGAGCGCGTGCAAAGCCGGCATCGAAGTTGGTGCCCTTGCGGAGCGACTCGACGTTCTCGCGCATCGCACGCAGCGACTCACCGGCGCGCGGTGCGTCGACCGAGCCGCCCATGTCGTAGAACGACGGGCCGATGCGCGCATCGCGACCCGCGTACGCGCCGTACGTCGAGCCGAGCTTGCTGCGGATCTCCCACATCTTGTCGTTCAGCATCGCGGACAGCACCATGCGCGCCGCCTGCTGGCCATCGATGCCCGCCGGCGACGGATACAGGATCCCGACGTCCAGCGCCGGATCGTCGTCGCCGATCACGCCAATGTACATCGGACCATTGCGCTTGTGCGGCTCGGGCGACATCGGCTTGTCCTTGTGACCGCCTGCCCAGTCGCCGAAGCTCTTCGAGATCAGCGCCTTCGCCGAGTTGAGATCGAATGCGCCGGCGATGATCAGCGTCGCGTTCGCGGCGCTGTAGTGCTTGTCGCGGAACGCCGTGAGCTTGTCGCGGCCGACCGCATCGACCGAGCTCGGCGACGGCGCACCCGTCTTGGTGTACGGGTGCTCGGAACCGAACACGGCGGCGAGCTGCTGGCGCTGGAACTCGAGGCGCTGCTGCGAGCGGCGCAGCTTGAGCGCGAGCTTGGTGCCCTTCTGCCAGTTCTCGACCTGCTGCTGGTTGTACGTACCGGCCTTGATCATGCGCTCGAGGCCCTTCACGACGACGTCGAGGTAGACGTTCATGCCGCGCGCGCTGCAGATCGTGTGGTCCGGTGTCGAGCCGCAACCCATCTGCACGCCGGTGCGACCGACCGCTTCGGAATCCATCGGGCCCGACAGGAAGTCGGCGGCTTTCTCGGCGAGCATCGGGTTGTCGTCGGAGATCGAGCTCCCGACGTCGAAGATCAGCTGCGCCGAGATCATCGGGAAGCTATCGACCGGCAGCAGCACGACGCGCATGCCGTTGCCCAGCGTGTAGCGCTGCGCGCCCGAGAGCCCCTTGAGCTCGGCGGCGACGCGGAACGGACGGCGCGCTTCCGCCGGATCGACATCCGGCTGCTCGATGGTGTCGTGCGACTTGGTCTTGAACACGACCTTGCTGCGCTTGTCGCCCTTGATGCCCGTCTTGTTGGGCTTGAAGATCACGATGCGCGCCTTGTCGGGATCGAGCGCCTTCTTGACGGCGGAGGCGACCTTGGCCTGGTCGAACTTTCCGATCTTGTCGAGCTCGTGAAAGATATAGAGGCCCTTCGAGTCGAACTCGAAGTCGCGGGTGAACTGGACCATGTTGCCCATGGTGTCGGTGCGGGCGCCGATGCCGAACATCGGCTCGAGGCTCGAGATGAACTGCGCCTTGCGACGATTCTTGCTCTCCTCGATCTGCTGCCACGAGCCTTCGTCCCAGCCGCGATGCGCTTGCTTCGCAGCCTTCATCACCAGGTCGAGGCACTCGCCGGCGCGATCGACGCTCTTGAGCTCCATCGCGATCAGGAACACCGGGGCCTCCTGGCCGCCGAGCAACTGCGGCTGGCTGCCGGTGGCGCAATCGTACTTGTCGGCCTTGTTCGCGGCGTCGAAGAACGCGCCCCACACGCCGAATCCGGCCATCTCGCCCTCGGCGGTGGTGGAATCGGGCAGCGCCCACGCCACCGTCAGGTACGGGCGCTCGACATCGAGCTCGATCGTCTTCTGATCGCGCGACACGTTGACGGGATCGACCTTGCGGCGGACGGCGGGCGTGCGCTTCTCGACGCCGGAGAACCACTTGTTGATCGACGCGATCGCTTCATCGACCTGAACGCCACCGGCGACGATCACCGTGGCGCGCTCCGGCACGTAGAAGTCCTTCATGAACTGGCAGGCATCGGCGAGCGTGATCGACGACAGCTGCTCGTCGTCGCCGCCAACGTTCTGTTCGTACGCGTGGCCCTTGGGATAGATCGCGGACATCACCATCTGCGGGATGAGTCCCTCGGGCGTGCGGTTGCCGCCGCGGATCTCGTTGCGAACGACATCTCGCTCGCGAAGGAACTCGGCCTCCGAGATGGTCTGGCAGCCGTAGTGCATGCGCATCGCCTCGACCTTCACCATCGCGTCGAGCTGCTCGGCGCGCGCGTACACCATGTAATGCGTGGTGTCGGCGTTGGTGTACGCGTTCATGTTGATCGCGTTCTGCATGATGAAGTGCATCAGCGGCTTGGTCTCGGGACCATCCGGCTTGTGCTGGAACATCATGTGCTCGACGAGGTGAGCGAGACCGGCCTTGCCCGGCGGGTCTTCCTTCGCGCCGACCTCGTAGCGAACGTCGATCTCGACGAGCTGCGTGCTCGCGTCCGGCATGACGACGAAGCGCAGCCCGTTCTTCGCGAGACGGCCGCGTCGCTCGCCATGCTTGAATGCGATCTTCGGCGTCGCCGGATTGCAGGACGTCGCTGCTGCAAACAAGATCGCGGCGGCCATGCAGGCCATCCACACCCGAGTCGTCATCCTCATGGAGCGGGATCTTTCCCAATCCCCAGCGGTTTGCAAGATCGCGATTCTGTCCCGGACCTGAGAGCACCGAGGCGGCGTCACCGCGCTGCGACCGGCGGGCGTCGCAGGGCCCTGTTCAACTGGGACTTGGGGTTTCCGACTAGAACCCGTTCGGTTAAGGTCCGCGCCGATGGCAGACAAGGACCGGGACAAAGCGTTTTTCGGACACCCGGCCGGACTCAAGACCCTGTTCTTCACCGAGATGTGGGAACGGTTCTCCTACTACGGGATGCGAGCGTTCCTCATCCTGTTCCTCGCCGCTCCCAAGTCCCTGGGCGGGATGGACATGTTCGAGCTCGACAAGGCGGGCGAACAGATCCCGAGCCCCGGTGCCAGCGCGATCGTCGGCATGTTCGGCGCGTCGGTGTATTTGCTCGGCTTGCCCGGCGGCTGGATCGCGGATCGCTTCCTCGGTCAGCGCAAGGCGATCATCTTCGGTGGGATGGGCATCGCGATCGGCAACGCCATCCTCGCCATCCCAGGCCTCGGCGACGGGTTCTACATCGGCCTCGTGTTCATCGCGTTCGGCACCGGCTTCCTCAAGCCGAATATCTCCTCCCTGGTCGGCCAGCTCTACAGCGATCACGACGTCCGTCGCGACAGCGGCTACACGATCTATTACATGGGGATCAACATCGGCGCGACGATCGCGCCGATCGTCTGCGGGTATCTCGCCACCGACAACTCCTTCCGGGCGTTCCTCACCGAGAAGGGCATCGATCCGAACGTGTGCTGGAACTTCGCCTTCGGCGCTGCAGCGCTCGGCATGGTCGGCGGCTTGATCCAGTTCGTGGTCGGTCAGCGCGTGTTCGGAGATGCCGGCAAGCACCCGACGGTCCCGACCGATCCCGTGGCGGCGAACCGCGATCGCACCGTGCTCAAGGCCGTGATCGCGGCGCTCGTCGGCCTCGGCGTCTTGATCGCGGTCACTCGCCCGTCGGGAGACATCATCTCCAACACGATGGGCATCGGTCTGATCATCGGATCGATCGCGCTGTTCTACGGCCTCTATCGCTCTGGCCGCGATGCGAAGGAGAAGCGCGGCATCCTCGCGATGATCCCGCTATACCTCGGCGCGATCGGGTTCTTCGGGATCTTCGAACAGGCGCCGACGACGCTGAACATCTTCGCGAGCGAGTACACGGACCGCAATCTGCTCGGCGTGAACATCGAGGCTCCGTACTACCAGTCAGTCAACGCGGTCTTCATCGTCATTCTCGCGCCCGTGATGGCCTACGTCTGGGTGCGGCTCGCGCGGGTCAACAAGGAACCGTCGAGCGTCAACAAGTTCGCGATCGGCATGCTGCTGGTGGCGCTGGCGTTCGTCGTCATGCTGCCAGCTGCCGGCGCGACCCAGAAGAATCCGGTCAGCGGTGGCTTCCTGATCGGCCTCTACTTCTTCTACACACTCGCCGAGCTCTTCATCTCGCCGGTCGGCTTGTCGAGCATGTCGAAGCTTGCACCGAAGCGGCTGGGCGGCATGGTGATGGGCATCTGGTTCCTCGGCACCTCGATCGGCATCTACCTCGCTGGTCGCGCCACCACGATCTCATCGGGCAGGAGCTTCGCGTTCCTCTTCAACTTCCTGATGATCTCCGCGGTCGTCATGGCGATCGGTCTGTTCATCATCGCACCGCGCATCCGCCGGATGATGGAGAAGGACGCGCCGGCGCCGCTCCCCAAGGCGACGGTCGAAAAGGACTAACTATCTAGAGCTTGCCCGGAAATTCGGGCGATGAAACCCGAGTTTCACGGCAGTCGCCGTCGCTGTTTTCGGTGGTGATCAGATTTGGACACCGCCGGCTCGTGTTGCTGAGGCGGCTCGACGTCATCCGA
>JACCYD010001224.1 GCA_013696695.1 Deltaproteobacteria bacterium
GATCAAGGTCGATTACTACGGCACGCCGACGCCCGTGAATCAGGTCGCGACGGTGCAAGTGGTCGACGCACGCCTGATCACGGTGAAGCCGTGGGAGAAGAACATGATCGCGGTGATCGACAAGGCGATCCGCGCGAGCGACCTCGGCATCAACCCGGTGGCCGATTCGGAGCTCGTACGCCTGCCGATCCCGCCGCTCACCCAGGAGCGCCGCCGCGACCTCGCCAAGAGCGTCGGCAAGCAGACCGAGGAAGCCCGCGTGGCCGTGCGCGCAGCGCGCCGCGACGCGATGGACATGATCAAGGACGCCGAGAAGGAAAAGCAGATCACCGAGGACGAGCGCAAGAAGGGCGAAGTGAAGGTTCAGGAGCTGACCGACAAGTACATCGCCAGCGTCGACGACATCGCGAAGGCCAAAGAAAAAGAAATCATGGAGCTCTAGGGCTCCTGGTTCTTTCGGACGGCCTAAATTACTGAAATAGCAGCCCAGTCGATCCCATCCCGGCCGGACCATCCGAGGTAAGATCACTGCGATGTCCGGTATTCCGGCGGGGGCCGGGGCGCTACTCGGGAAGCGTCTCGGGAAGTTCGAGATTCTCGCGCTGCTCGCGCTGGGCGGAACTGCCGAGATCTATCTCGCGCGGATCGGCGGCGCCGCTGGCTTCGAGAAGTATGTGGTGGTCAAGTGCCTCCACGACCACCTCGCGGACGATCCCGAGTTCGTGAAGATGTTCCTCGACGAGGCGCGGCTCGCGGCCCACCTCGACCACTCGAACATCGTCCAGACCATGGAGCTCGGCGAGCACGAGGATCGCTACTACATGGTCATGGAGTTCCTCGCCGGCCTGTCGCTGGCGATGATCATCCGCCGCGCGGGCGAACGACTCCCGAACGGTCGGCTGCCGGTGCCGATGTCGCTCAACATCCTCGCGCAATCGTGTGCCGGCCTGCACTACGCCCACGAGAAGGCGATGAACGGCAAGGCGCTCAACATCGTCCACCGCGATATCTCGCCGCAGAACCTGGTCGTCAGCTTCGAGGGCGTCGTCAAGGTCGTCGACTTCGGCATCGCGAAGGCCGAGCTGCGCGAGACCAAGACGCGGTCCGGCACCATCAAGGGCAAGTTCGCGTACATGTCGCCCGAGCAGTGCATCGCGACGAACGTCGATCGCCGCACCGACGTGTTCGCGCTCGGCGTGATCGCGTGGGAGCTGCTCACCGGGCGTCGCCTGTTCAAGAAGCCGTCGCCGTACGAGACCTATCAGGCCGTCATCGAGTGCAACGTCGAGCTGCCGAGCAAGCTCAACGTCGAGATCGATCCGGCGCTCGATCCGCTGATCATGAAGGCGGTCGCCAAGGACAAGGAGAACCGCTATCCCACCGCCGAAGCGTTCGGCGATGCGCTGCTCGGTTACATGCACCATCGCGGCAAGGGCTCGGGCCCGGGCGATGTCTCCCGGTTCTTCGACACCGCGTTCAGTCAGGAGATCGAGGAGCACGGCGCGCGCATGCGCGAGCTGATCTCCGGGCGCGACGCCGACGGTGGCGATCTCGTCAAGTGGGAAGCCGAGGAAGAGGAAGACAAGAAGCGTAACGAGACGGTCGATCTCGGAGGCAAGGGCACCGAATCGATCGATCTCGATTCGGTCGACATCATGGATCCCGAGCGCCCGAGCGTGAGCGGGCTGTCGGGCGTGATCGACGAGCTCGGCCGCGGGCGCAACGACGATGGCGACGACGACATGCCGGCGGAGAAGACGCGCATCGAGAGCAACCCGCTCGAGCAGATCGCGCGGCTCGATCAGCTGGTCGAGAAGCAGAAGACGCCTGCGCCGCAGCTGCTCCGGGGCAACACCCCGGCGCCCGAGCGCAAGACGCCGGCACCCGCGCTGCGCGGCAACACACCGGCGCCCGAGCGCACCAAGACCCCAGCACCAGCGCTGGCGGCGACGCAGATCGCGGAGCTCGATCCGCCCAAGCCGCGCATGCCTGCCTCGGGACCACTGCCACTCCCCGCGCCGCCGACGAATCCGGGCATCACGTCGGGCGCTCCCGGCAAGCCGCCGACGTCGGGGAGGTTCCCCGACATGGCGAACCTGCCGACGATGATCGCGGAGCCCGAGGAGGCGCGTCCCGAGCTCGCGCCCACCGCGCTCGGGGCGATGCCGGTCGATCCGAACACCAGCAGACCCGATGTCGATCCGCTCGGACGCACCGGCGTCGAGATGCAGGCACCGAACCTCAACGGCATTCGCGTCAGTCCGCCGGTCGGGCCGTCGAGTCGTCCGCAGTCGGTGCCGCCGCTACCGCAACAGGGCGCGCAACCGATGCCGAGCGTGCCGCGCACGCAGACCGGCCAGAACCAGCCGCAGCCGAACTTCAGCTATCCGGTGATGAACGCCGAGCTGCGCGATCAGATCGCGACCGGCGCGAGCGTGTTCCCGAGCCCTGCCGGTGGCCGGCCGGTCGTGCCGGGACCCGGTAATCCCGACAGCGGTCCGCACGCCCAGCAGCAGCCGCACCAGCAGCAGCCGCACCAGCACCACGAGCAGCAGCAGCACGAGCAGCAGCACCACGAGCAGCAGCAGCACGATCCACAGCAACAGCACGATCCACAGCAGCAGCATCACCATCCGCAGCATCCGCAGCATCACCATCCGCAGCATCCCCAGGATCCGTCGCGCGCCGCCGAGCTGGCGTCGCCCGTCGGTGCGCACTACGGCGACAACGTCGACTGGGCTGCCGCGGCGGCCGCGCCCGCCAAGGCGCTTCCACCGTGGATGCTCGTCGCGCTGTTCGTCGGTGCGCTCGGTATCGCGCTGACGATCACGATCGTGATCGCCAGGATCATTCGTTAGCCCGGATAGCGACACGCGGACGCGGTCCGCTCGATGACGCGAAAGCCCGCGCGCTCGTACACGCGCGCCGCATCGCTGCCCGAGAGCGCGACGATCACCAGCGTGTCCGCGGGCGCATTCGCGGCAGCGGCCGCGAGCAGCGCGCTCGCGATGCCGCGCTTGCGATGGCTCGCTGCGACCTCGACATCCTGAAACCGTGCGACCTCGCCGAGCGCGACCAGGCCGAGGCTGCCGACCAGCACGTCGTCGTCGAACGCGCCGTAGAACCGCGCGCTGCCCTTGTCGACCAGGCTGGCCTTCCACAGGGCGCGGCGATCGAGGAACTGGCGATACGCATCGTCGTGACGATCGGCGTTCGCGAACGCGATGTCCGCGGTGGCGATCACCTCGTCGGGTGTCAGCGCGCGGATCGTGACCGGGCTGATCGCGCGCCGGTGTAGCGCGCGATTCGGAATCGCCCCCGCGCCCGCGGTCGCCGGCGCGGTCATCACGTCGGTGACCTCGAGCGTGAAGCCGGCAGCCTCGAGCTCGGCCCGCGCGCCGACGTCACCGGCGATGCCGTCCCACCGAAACGTGATGTGGCGGATCGGAACCCCGCCGAGCTCCTCGGCAAACTTGCGCGACCAGTACGTGACCTCGCCGACCTGCGGTGCGGCGCGCAGCACCAGGAGGTTTCCGAAGTAGTAGCCCGGGTCGTCGGGCGTCATGACCACGAGGTAGTCGCCGCGATCGACGATCCGGCCGCGCAGGGCCAGGAGCTGGAGGTCGGTGGACAGTCCCAGACTGCGGACTTGCATCAGTTGCGAACGAGACCGAGCAGCTTCGACATCGTCTTCTCGTCGGCCGGCGGGAAGTCGTAGTCGAGAAACTCCCGCGACGTCACCCACCGCAGATCGGCGACCGTGGCCGGGTAAGGCCGCGCTTCTGCCTGGAGCTGGCACGAGTACATCGTCAGGTGGACCTGGTACGTCGTGTAATCGTGCAGGTGCTCGCCGAGCTTCGCGCCGACGATGACCTCGACCCCGATGCGGCCCCTGACCTCGCGCAGCAGCGCGTGGGTCTCGCTCTCGTCGGGCTCGACGCGACCGCCGGGGAACTCCCACAGCAGCGGCAGCACCGCGTTCGCGTTGCGCTGGGTGATGAGGTAGCGCCCGTCGTGCTCGATCACGGCGGCCACGACCCGGATCACCTCTTTGCCCATCCGCGCGATTATCGATGCTTCAGCGTGGATTGCAATCACGACGAACGTGTATGGTCCGCGGCCGTATGGCGATCCGCTTCGTCGAGATCAAGGCCACCGACAATCCCGAGCATCTCAACTCCGAGTGGGTGATTCTCGAGAACGACGGCAAGGCAGCGTTCAACACGCGTGGCTGCGGCATGACGATTGGCCGTAAAGGCTCGTCGAAGAAGTCGTTGCTCGGCATCATCGATCCGGGCTTCGTGCTCCAGCCCGGTGAACGGATGCGGATGTGCACGGGCAACCCTGCCACGCAGGCGCACGGCCCCGCACCTGACGAAGCCGGTACCAAGAACTACTTCCTGTTCCTGCCCAAGGCGTACCTCGCCGCCGGTCCGGGAACGGTGCTCACGCTCGTGCTCCGCGGCTTGCCGGTCTCGAAGGCCGAATACGATCCGACGCAGTCGACCGGCATCGCCGTCGCGAAGTCGACGCCCGCTGCTGCCGCGAAGTGATACCCGAGTCACGGTCGCCAGACGTTGCCGTCCCAAACTGGTGATCGGCTCGCTGACCCGTGTACGATCGCTCTCCATCCGTCCTTAGGAGAGAGAGCTCATGAGCATGAAGTGGATTGCATCGGCGTTTCTGTGTACTGGCCTGGCCATCGCGTGCGGCGGCGGTGGCGGTGGTGGTGGTGATGGGTCCGGCGTGGATCGGGACGAAGTCGTGGCTGACCTGTCTCAGGACGAGCTCGGCGACCTGTGCGAGTACTTCATTGGTCTTCAGGAGCAGCCGGAGCGCACGGTCGACTGCGGGGATGGCGTGACCCTGACTGTCGGGATCAACCCGGAGGATGTCGACGAGGAGATCGCCGACTGCGCCTCCGAGGG
This sequence comes from Deltaproteobacteria bacterium, assembly GCA_013696695.1. Taxonomy (GTDB): domain Bacteria; phylum Myxococcota_A; class Polyangia; order Haliangiales; family Haliangiaceae; genus JABFXX01. Next base: position 4,929 of record JACCYD010001224.1, read on the forward strand.
CCCGCCGGCTGGTTGTCCGGTCACCGTCGGCGAGGTCGAGGATTGTTTCGAACAGCTCGAAGCATTCAGCGACGCGCAGCTGTGTAGCGACACGACCGAGCTGCCTGCCGCGTGCGACTTCATCAACGATCCGCTCTGCCAGTAGGCGTCCTCCTCGAGGAGGACTGCTAAGCGAGGCGCTCGTCGTGCGCGGCGAGCGTCTTCAGATCCGGTAGCTGCGCGGCCTCGCCGCGACGCTCGATGAACGCGCGCGTCGCGGGATCGAGCGTGATGTCGGGGCAGTGCTGGACGATCACGTTCAGCACGGCCAGCGCACACTCGGCTTCGGTCTGCGGAGCGTCGTTCGGCGGTGGCGGTGGCGCGCCATCACCGGCGAGCCGTGTCCAGGCCAGGAACCGTAGCGTCGAGCCGGAGGTCGATACGATGTCGACGAACGTCGCGCTGGCGTAGTCCTTCGGCAGGCGGCGCGCGACTGCACCGACGATGTCGCGCCACACGAGCAGGACGTTCGACCCATCCTCGCGTCGGGCATCGATGCCACCGCGCGTGATCTCCGCGATCGCGGCGGTGTAACGCAGCTTGTTGCGGAGCGTCGGCGGAATCGTCGCGCTCGGTCTCGCCATCGCGGCGACGGTAACACGAGCTATTTGCGCGGCTCGACCACAAGTGCGCCGACGTCGAGGGTCTTGCCGGGTTCGAGCACCAGGCCCGCCTTCCGCGTCATCGTGCCGAGCACGAGCAGCATGGCCTTGCCGCCCTTGCGCTCGATGCGGAATTTTCCATCCGGCCCGCTGGTCGGCGGCATGCCCTCGATCGAGACCCGCGCCGTCCCATCGCCGGCGTCGTCGATGATGACCACCGGGAGGTCGGGCACCGGCTTGCCGGCGGCATCGACGAGCGTGCCGACGACGATCGCGTTGGCGACCAGCGAGATGTCGACCGTGGCCGGCGTGTTTGGCGCGACGACCACGGCGGCCTCGCCGTTGCCATCGCTCGAGCGGACGCGCACGACGTAGTTGCCCGGGTCGACGCGGCCGAGCGAGAACGTGCCGTCGGTGAACGAGCGCTGCGTGCGCGTCGGGCCGCCGTCGAGCTCGACGGTGAACAGCCCGGCGGGCCCCTTCGGTCCACGCACGGTGCCCGACAGCGAGGTCACGCCGAGAAGCTTGATCGTCAGGTTCGCATCGGGCGTCACGCCCTCGCTGCGACCGCGCAGCTTGCCCGCTTGCGCCTCCGCGACGACGTCGAACGACAGGTGCGGCAGGCCGGTGATCTCGAACCGACCTTGCGCGTCGGTGAGCGCGGGCGGGAATGAACCGCCGGAACCGTCGCCGTCGTCACTCGACTGCACCATGAACGTCCGTGACTCGGCACCGTCGGGACCACCGGGACCAGCGCCACCAGGACCACCGGGTCCGCCGTCAGGCCCACGACCACTCGGACCACCCGGGCCACGAGGACCCGGACCCGGACCCGAGCCAGGTCGTCCAGTGGGTCGAGGACCGTCGCCCATCGCACTCTGGATCATCGCTTCGAGATCCTGCTGCACCGACACCCAGGCATCCGCGAGCGGCTTGCCGTCGGGACCGGTGACGATGCCCTTGATGACGCCGTCCGGACGATCGACGGAGAGATCGACGCCGGTCTTGTTCTCCGCTGCACCGAGCGTGACCACCGGCGCGTCTTTCTTCGCGCGCAGCGGGCGCCCGCGATCGAGCGCGGTCATCCGGTACTTGCCGGGAACGAGACCCTTGAGCTCGTACGTCCCCGCGGCGCTGGTGACGCCCTGGACCCCACTCGTCACCGCGCCGTTGACGATCGTCGTCCGCATCGTGCCGGCGGCCACCGCGGCCATCACCGTGACGCCGGCGAACGGCTTGCCGTCTCCATCGACGACCTTGCCGGCGATCGAGGAGCCGGGCGACACCGCGACGACAAGCTCCGGGGACGTCGGGGTCCACGGAGCGGAAGCCTTGCCTTGATCGCCGCTCGCGCAGCGCGCGCTGACCGCGAGCTTGCCGGGCGTGACGGGGCCGAGCTCGAACGCACCGTCGGTGCCGGTTGTCGTCGGTGCGGCCAGCATGAACATCGGCCGAGGGCCGTCGTTGTCGTCGGGCTCGATCTCGACTTCGCACCCTGCTTGCCGCGGCTCGACGTGACCCTCGAGCCGGCCGGCCTTGCGCATGCGGATCACGACACCGTCGACGTCCTTGTCGCTGACCTCGACCGGCGTCGGCGCGACAGTCGTGTGGGTATCGGCGACCGCGATCAGCGCGTGATCGCCGGTGGCGAGCCCGTCGAGCACGAACGCCCCCTTCGCGTCGGTCTTGACGCGATCGCCGCTCGACAGCGCGCTGACCTTCGCGTTCGCGACCGGTGCGTTCGCGTCGTCGATGACGGTGCCGCGGACGATCGGGGTCTTGCCGACGAGGAGCTGCACGTCGGTGATCTGTTCGGCGACGCCGAGGCCGACCAGCGTCGGCGAGCGGGTGCGCCGGGCTTCCGCGGTCGCGACCAGCTCGTACGCGCCTGGCCGCAGACCCGTGATCCGGAACCGACCGTCGGCGCCGGCGGTGACCTCGCGACTGCCGCCCTCGGCGAGCATGATCGACGCGCTGTCGCGGCGTGCAGCGACGAACGCGCCGGCTACCGGTTGCTTCGATCGATCGTCGATCACGACGCCTTCGATCACGCCACCGGGCACCAGCGAGAAATCGGCGGTCGCGCCGCCCGCACCGACGTCGACCATGCGCGATTGCGCGGCGTAGTCGGGACTGCGCGCGGCGACCAGCAGCTGACCGACCGCCACCGTCATCGTGTATTTGCCGTCAGCGCCGGTCATCGTGGTCGCGACCGCGCTGCCCAAAGAAGAGCGGGCCATCGCGTTCCCCAGCTTCGCGGCATCGATCCGCACGCCGGCGATCGGTCCGCCGCTGACATCGGTGACCAGACCCGCGAGCAATTTGCCGCCGGCCGCGAGCGTGATCGCGACTTTCTTGGTCTCCGCGTCGAGCGTGATCTTCGGCGCGGCGGCCGGCTCGTGATCCTTGGCCGATGCGCTGACCATATAGTCGCCGGGCTCGAGCGTCGTCGTCGCGGTGCCGTCGGTCTTGGTCTCGAGGACGAGCACCTCGCCATCCTCGGGAGCGATGCGAACGCGCGCGCCGGTGATCGGGCCGGCGGCGTTGGTGACCGTGACGACGAGCTGCGCCGGAGATTTCGGCGTCTGCTTGCTTGCCCCCTGAACATTGGAACCGTTCTGCGGCACGCCCGGCGTCGCAGGTGTGTCGCTGTTCGTCGAGCCTTTGCGCAGGATCAAGTAAGCGATCACAGCGACGGCTGCGGCCATGCCAAGGGCAATCAGTACCTTCCTCATCGGCCCCTCGAACCGGGTTGATCCGGCATCAATTCCTTACTCGATCCACAAACGTGGGCGCGCATCAAAACGAGCGCGACTGCGCTCCGTCGACGGAGATGCACGCGCCGGTGATCAGGCTCGCGCGCGGCGACGACAGGAACGCGACGACGTCGGCGACCTCCTCGGGCGTGCCAAACCGACCGAGCGGGAGCTCGCGCTTGATGAAGTCCGCGATGCCCGCGGGGTCGGCCTTCTGCTTGCGATCCCAGCCGCCGCCCTCGAACAAGATCGATCCCGGTGCCACCGAGTTGACGCGGATGCCGCGCGTGGCGTAATCGCGGGCAAACGCCTTCGCGAGCGCGATGACGCCTGCCTTCGCGACGTTGTAGCCCGGGGCCCCGCCGGATTCGCGGCCCCAGATCGACGAGATCATCGTGATCGCGCCGCCGTTGATCATGTACGGGACGGCGAGCTGCGCGACGCGCGCGCAGGTCCACAGGTTGATGTCGAGCGACTTCGCGAGATCCGCGTCGTCCATCTTCTCCGCTTCACGCGCGAACGACTTGCCGACATTCGCGACCACGACGTCGATGCCGCCGAGTGCGGTGCGCGCTTGATCGATCGCGGTGGCCGCGCCCGCCGCCGTCGCGACATCGGCGACGATCGCCACATGGCCCTGGCCGGCGAGCTCGCCGACGAGCTGCTGGAGATCCTCGGCGCCGCGCGCGATCGCCGCGACCCGCCCACCTTCCTTCGCGAGCGCGAGCGCGATCGCACGACCGATGCCGCGACTCGCGCCGCTGACCACACAACGTTTTCCGGCGAGCGCGAGATCCACGCGCGGACCTTACACGATCACAGATCGATGCAGTCGGGATCGCCGAACAACGCGCACTCGGGCGGCGAACCGAGGTCGCAGACTTCATCGTCGGAC
>JACCYD010000175.1 GCA_013696695.1 Deltaproteobacteria bacterium
GTCGTGGATCGCGCGTGCGGCGTCGTACACCGCGCGGCCATCGGGATCCGACGTGTCCTGGCGATAGCTCTTCTCGAGTACCGCCACGATCGGCGCCGCGATCTTGTCGCCCGTCAGATCCGCGAGCACCTGGCCGGCATCGATCGCCGGCAGCTGGTGCGCGTCGCCGATCAGCACGAGCGGTGCATCGGCGGGCAAGGCATCGAGCAGCGCGTCGACCAGCTCGAGATCGATCATCGACGCTTCGTCGACGATCACCGCGCCGACCGGCAGCGGGCTCTGCGCGTGATGGCCGAACGTGCGAGAGCCGGCGCGATAGCCGAGCAGGCGATGCAGCGTCTGGGCTGGTTCGACGATGACGCGCTGTTCCGCGATCACCTCGGTGAGGCGGTTGGCCGCCTTGCCCGTCTGGGCGGCGAGCGTGACGTGCTCGATGCCCATCGCCGTGAAGCCGCGCACGATCGCCGCCGCGACCAGCGTCTTGCCGGTGCCGGGCCCACCGGTGACCACCGCGAGCCGGCCGGACAATGCGATCTCGACGGCGCGGCACTGCTCGGCGGACAGCGGCCGCGTACTCTCCGCGGCGACGCGCGCCGCGATCGCGGCGATCTGGTTTGCCTCGTGAACCCGCGGGGCCGCGATGCGCTCGGCGATCCGCGCCGACACGCGATCCTCGAGCCATCGCGCGCGCTCGGTGTAGAGGCAATCCGCCTCGACGACGAGCGGCAGCCGTGCCCCGCGCATGCCGATCACCGAGTTGAAGCGCGGCGCCTTGGTGAGGTTGGTGATCGTCCTGAGCACGCGCGGGATGTCCAGCTCGACGCCCGCGAGCCGTGCGACATCGCCGATCAGCGTGCGCAACGGGCCCTTGGGATCGAGCGGCAACCGGGTCGAGCCCTGGCGCTGCGCGATCATCAGCGCGAGCACGAGGATCGCGAGAGCCTCGGGATGCTCGCCCGAGCCGAGCCACCCGACATCCGCGGCGACCAGCTCCTCCGCGAGGTAGAGCCCTTCGTCGCCGAGATCGCAGCTGCGCGCGCCGACGCCGAGCCGGCGGAACACGTCGCTGGCGACCGGCTCGAAGCGGGCGCGCAGCGTACCGCGCGGATGCAGCGACGCCGTCATGCGACCTCCACCCGCGACGCGACATCAACCATGCTCGGCAGTGCGGTCATGCGACCTCCACGAGCCATCACGCTGCCCAGCACTGCGGTCATGCGACCTCCACGCGCGGCGCGACATCGGCGCGCTCGGCGATGCGTGCGAGCCAATCGAGCCAGGCCTCGAGGCGTTCCTCGCCCGCGCGCATCGGCACGACGATGCCGTAGCGAAGGAAGGCGAACAGCATCCCGCCGAGCTTCCGCGAACCGCGCAGGCGATCCGCGGCGATCGCGTAGAGCCGCGCCTGGATCTCGTAGTGCTGGCGCACGCGATGGAGCGCGGCAGCGGGCAGATCGGGACCGGCGAGCGCATCGCTCTTGTAATCGAGCACCCACAGCTCGTCGTCGTACGCGATCAGGGCATCGATGTAGCCGCGCACCAGACCGCGCCGCCCGTGGCCGCGGTTCGTGATCGTCGGAATGGGGAACGAGAACTCGACCTCGCGCGCGACCGCGGTGGCTTCGACCATGGACGGCAACGTGGTGCCATCGACGAGCACGAGCGGCGACGTCAACATGCCGTGCGCCAGCTTCGCGGCATGTGGCAAGAAGCGAGGTGACACGCCACGTGCGCACGCTGCCTCGACGAGCGCGGTGTGAACCTCGGGGATGAACGACCAGGTCTCCGACGACGCGGCGCTCTTCGCGGTGGCGAGATCCGCGACCTCGAGGACGTCATGGAGCAACAGACCCGAGCTCGCGCCGGGCGGCAGCTCGCCGGGCCCGACGACGATCTGCGCATCCGCCTCGAGGCTCGCCACGTGCGGCCCCGGCTGCGCGTCGTCGACATCGAACTCCGCGGGATCGATCTCGACGCTCTCGCCAGTGGGCGACGCCTGTGGCACGACGGCGATGTCGATATCGTGCGCGAGCCGCGTGTACGAAACCATCGTGAGCCCGCGCTGCGTCACCGGCAGCTCCGCGAGCACGGGCACGACGGGCGCAGCCGGCGCGACAAAGCTCGCGAGCGCATCGGGCGGGGCAGGGGCGCGCTCCGGTAGCCCGACCTCGAGCGACATCGGCGCGAACAGCTGCTTGCCAGGCACCGCGGCGCGGCCACCAGGTATGGCCGACGAGTGGCCACCAGGTATGGCCGAAGAGTGGCGGCCACCAGGTGTGGCCGAAGAGTGGCGGCCAGTTACCAGCGGTGCGAGGCAGCGCTGGATCGGCTGATACGCCGCGTTCTTCTGCAGCGCATTCTCCGTCTGATACAGCGGTAGATACAGCTTCACGCGCGCGCGTGTCAGCGCGACGTACGCGAGCCGCTGGTTCTCCGCGATCAGATCGTCGTCGAGCAGCCGCTGGGTATCGTCGTCGGGCGTGCCGAGCACGAGCGTCACGCCGCGCGCGGCATCGCGGCCGACCAGCCGGTGGACGCCGGACTTGGGCCCAGCCGAGGTGCCGCCATAGACGAACACGTACGCGGCCTCGAGGCCCTTCGCCTTGTGCATCGTCAGGACGCGAATCGCATCGCCGTCGGTCTCGACGCGCTGGACATCGCGATCGTCGCCGTGGGCCGCGCGATCCGCCATCCATCGCCGCAGCTGGACGACCAGCTCGTGGAGATCGCAGCGCGATCGCGACACCTCGGCGAGCAGCAGCTCGATCAGGTGCCAGGTGTTCGTCAGCGCGCGCTCGCCACCGCCGAGCACCAGCGCGCGCTCGGTGTAATGGCTGTCGTCGACTAGCTTGCGAAACAGCGACTCGTACGCGCGCTTCGCGGCGAGCTGCGCCCAGTCGAAGATCCGCGCCATCAGCGGATGGTGATCGGGCGCATCGACCACCGCTTGCAGATCCGACCACGGCACGTCGAAGAATCGCGTGCGAAGCGCGCGCAACCGCGCCCCGCGATCGCGCGGTGCAGCGACCGCCGCGAGCACCGCCGCGAGCTCGCTGGCCTCGCGGGTCTCGAACAACCGTTCGGGCTCGACCAGCGCGCACGCGAGGCCGCGCGTCCGCAGCGACGCCGCGATCTCCGTCGAATCGCGATTGGTGCGCGCGAGCACCATCACCTGGCCGAGCGAGAACGGCTGCGGCACGCCGCGCGCGAGCCATACCGGGGCGTCGCGTCGCAGCCCTTCGATCGCATCGCCGATCAAGCCCGCGAGCGCCGAGCGCACCTGATCGATCGGTGGCCGGATCGGGCTGTGCAGCTGGAACACCGTCACCGGTGGCCGCACGTCATCGCAGACGATGTCGCCCGACGCACTCACCGGCTCGTCGTACTGGATCGACTTGTCGAGCAGCGGGCCGAGCGCGTTGCCGACGAGGATCTGGTTGACTGCCTCGACCAGCTGCGCGGTGGATCGCCGGTTGATGGTGAGCGAGACGCGCGTGGCCCCGGCGCGCAGCATCTCCTCGCGCGCTGCGATGTACGTCTGCACGTCCGCGCCGCGGAAGCTGTAGATCGCCTGCTTCGGATCGCCAACGATCGTGAGCCCGGCCGCCGGATGCATCCACACCGTGCGGAAGATGTTCCACTGGATCGGATCGGTGTCCTGGAACTCGTCGATCATGACGTGCGGCGTACGCTCGCGTAGCCGCGCGGCGAGCACGTCTCGGCGCGGACCGCACAACGCCCGCCACACCAGCTGCAGCATGTCGTCGTAATCGAACAGGCCACGCTCGTCTTTGTCGTCGGCGATCCGCGACACCAGCGGCGGCAACAGCTGCGCCGCGACCGCTTCGTCGAGCGTGATGGTGGCGCTGGCCGCGCGCAACGCCAGGGCGACGTCGGGTGGCAGCTTGCCGAGCCGCTTGAGCAAGTAATCGATCGGCTCGCGGATGGTGTCGATCATCGCGACCAACCGCGGCGCATCGGCGGTCGGATCGCCGCTCGGCGGCCGGGTACGATCGAGGGCACGGCCGATCGTGGCGAGCCAATCGGGCACCCACCGCCGTTCGTTGAGCGCGGCCTCGACGACGTTGCGCTTCTCGGGCGTGCCGAGCTTCGCGCGCAAGCCCTCGACCACGGCGTGCACGCTCTCGTGCTCGAGGCGGCGCCGCACGCGCGCATCGCGGCCAGCGCGCGCGCAGTTGAGCAGCACGTCGCGCAGCCGATCGACGGTGCGCCCGGTCTCGAGGAATGCGCCGAGCAACTCGCGATCCGGCGACACGCGCGCGAAGCGCTCGCGCAGCAGCACGCCGAACGCGGCATCGAACGCGACCTC
>JACCYD010000198.1 GCA_013696695.1 Deltaproteobacteria bacterium
GCCCCACAGGGCACGAGCGGGCCAACCACGACATGCGTCGGCCTCGCGCTCCATGTCGCGGTCGGCGATACCGGGCCGATCGCCTCTGCGGACTGGGTGAAGAGCCAGCTCGCCGGCGCGAACCAGCACTTCGCACCGCTTGCTGTGGAGTTCCGGATCGTGTCGATCGATGCGTTGCCCGCGAGCGCGCTGCGCGTCGAGGATCGCAAGGAGCGCGATTCGTTCGCGCCACAGGTCAAGGGCAAGATCATCCACGTGTTCGTCACCGGTGCGCTCGACGACATCGACATCCCGGGCGGCAACGTCTACGGCGTCGCGTGGCACGTCTACGGGCGCGGCGGCCCGGGCAAGCTGATCATCCTGTCGACCCAGGCGTGGGAGCACACGCTGGCACACGAGCTCGGCCACGTGTTCGGGTTGCCGCACTCGACGTACGCGATCTCGATCATGAACAAGACCGATCGCAAGGAGCCGCCGGTCGAGCAACGCACGTTCGATCCGAAGGAGCTCGCCGCGATGAAGCCGCGGATCGCGTGGCTCCTGCGAGCGGGCCTGTTGGCCCGCTCGTGATGCCCTCCTACCGCCGCTGATCAGCGATCCCCCGATCGCCTCTCCGCGCGTGGCATAGTGCGGGTCGTGGAGGTGTTCTTCCTCATGATGGGCCTGTGGCTCGTCGTCGCCGTCGCGCTCGGCCTGCGCCGGCCGACCGGGTTCGGCGGCAGCGCGTTGCGCGCCCGTCTCGACGCGGTCTATGGAGAACCTCACGAGCTCGCGCGGGTGTCGCCGGAGGCGTTCCCCGAGGCCGATCTCGAGTTCTACGATCGCGTGCGCGCGGATCTACAAGGGCGCGGCTATCGCTGCATCGGCGATATCGAGGACCTGACGATGTCGCGGATCTATCCGCACAACCGCACCTTCGTGCGTCTGCTCGTCGATGCCGGCGGGATGATCCGCGCGAGCGCGTATCACCTGCATCCGCGCGGCGTCGTGATCTCGCTGCTCCAGCTCGTCCAGCTGTTCCCTCGTCACCTCCGCGTCGTCGAGCTGGTCACCGAGATCCAGGGCATCTTCCTGGTGACGTCGAATACGCACGGCATCGATCGGCTCGAGCCGCCACCCGAGGCGAAGGTCGAGCGGATGCCGCTGTCGACGCCGCTCGCCGAGATCATCGCCTCTCACGAGAAGCGGATCACCGCGCTCCTCCGCATGTACCCGGAACGAGCGCCGGTCTCGTTCGAGACCTACGACGATCTGGTCGCGTCGATGGCGCGTGCGCATGTCGCGATGGCGCGGCACCGCCAGAAGGTGGGTGGGTTGTCGCGCGACGAGCTCGAGCGCCTCAAGGGGCGCCCGCTGTCGCAGACCGAAGAAGCGTTCCTCCGCGAAGTTCAGGGCAAGCCGCCGGGCTGAGCCTCACGACGCGACGATGACGTCGCTGCGGCCACCGCCGCGCTGGACGACGCGCACGTGCGCACCGACGCGTTCGATCAGCGCCGGCACGTGAGAGATCACGCCGATCTGCCGCCCGGTTGCCTGCAGGGCATCGAGCACGCTCAGCGCGGTGTCGAGTGCGGTGGGATCGAGCGTTCCGAAGCCTTCGTCGATCAGCAGCGTACGGACGCGAACGTCGTGCGCGGACATCGACGACAAGCCGAGTGCCAGCGCGAGCGACACCAGGAAGCTCTCGCCGCCGGACAGGCTCTGCACGCTTCGCACCTCGGCGCCCAGATCGCGATCGATGACCTGGATCTCGAGATCGTGGCGCGGGATGCGCTCGAGCTGGTACCGCGGCGCGAGCTCCTCGAGGTGCGCGTTGGCGACCGCGAGCAAGGCGTCGAGCGTCAGGCTCTGCGCGAAGCTGCGAAACAGCTTGCCATCGTGCGAGCCGATGACGGCGCCGAGGATGCGATCGATCTCGGCCTTGGCTTCGTCGTCGGAGAGCAGCTGCAGGGCCTCGTCGCGCCGGCGGCGGGCATCGTCGTCGGCGGCGAGCGTGGCAGCGTGACGTGCGACCCGAGCTTCGGTGTCGACGGCGACGGCGCGCACGCGATCGATCGCTGCCGCATCGGCGAGCTCGGCGGCGGCCGGCCGCGACGCCTCGTGATCGACGACGAGCTGCGCCCGCTCGCCCGCGATCGCCGCGGTGCGAACAATGGCGGCATCGAGCGCGACCAGCTCCGCGACCAGCTTCGCGATCTCGGATTCGTTGGTCGCGAACATCGACCGAGCGCCGAGCTCGTCGAGAAGCGCGCGGACGGCCGCCAGCTCCTGGACGTGATCGGCGGGACGCGCACACGCGGCGCGGAGGCGGGTCTCGATCTCGTCGAAGCGCCGGATCCGACCGCGGCTATCGTCGGAGGCGTTCCCGGCCCGCCCGGAGCGAAGCGTCCGGAACGCGATCGCTGTTGCGTCGCGCTTCGGGGCGTTCGGTGTCGCTGGGTCGAGGGTGTCGGCCGCGTCGTGCGACGGTCGCGCAGCGTCGCTCGTGGCAAGGCGGGCGACCAC
>JACCYD010000203.1 GCA_013696695.1 Deltaproteobacteria bacterium
CCGCGTGCCTGGCGCGCCAGCTTGTGCGCGAACGTCGAGGTGGCTTCCTCGATCTCGAACGCCGCGATCTCGCCCTTCTGCTTGCTGCGCTTGACCAGCGCGACCCCGCGCTGCACCGCGAGCGCGAGCCGCAGCTCCGGCTCGACGTCGGAGCCGATGCCATCGAGCGCGTCGACCAGCGCGAGCGCGAGCTTGATCGAGCGGCTCGAGTCGTCCTCGCTCGGGATCGGCAAGCCGACGACGACGCGCAGCGTGGTCTCGCCCGCCGACGTCGCGGGCCCGACCGGGAACTCGCCGGAGTGGCCATCGCCGCTCTGCGCGGCGGCATCCGCGCGCGGCAGATCGAGAATCGCGTCGTGCTTGAACGCGACGTCGCGGGCAACCTTGAAGAACTCGCTGACCAGGCGCGCCGCGCCGGTCGCGCCGAGCTTCTTCTCGAGCGCCGCCATGCCGCGCAAGATGCCCTGCAGCACGTAGACGTACTTGCGCTCGCGCTGGTCGCGCGGCTTCTCGCTATCGGGGATGGGCTGCGGCGTCGTCGGGCGCGCCTGCTTGCGCAGCGCCTGCGAGCCTTCGGGCGCGCTCGACTGGTTCTCGATCGACACCGCCACCGGCACTGGCGCCGACAGCACGAGCCGCTCCGACAGATCGTGCGACGACGGCACCGCCTCCGGCACCGCCCGATCTCCACCCTCGAGGTGCGGCCGCGGCACCGAGACGCGGTGCTCCTGCGCCACCAGGCCGGCGAGATGCGCGGCGAGCGTTCCCGAATCGGTGAGGGCGCCGGTCTTCTGCGCCCACTCGAGCTGGAACCGGCCGAGCTCGTGCTGCATGTCGCGCGCGGTCTGGAAGCGATCTCCACGGTGAAACGCGAGCGCCTTGAGCATCGTGCGCTCGAGCGAATCGGGCAGCTCGGGGGCGAAGTCTTTGGGTCGCGGAATCGCGCCCGACTTCACCATCTCGAGCGCCTCCTTGCCCTTGCCGTGAAACAGCGGGCGCGCGCAGATCAGCTCGAACAGCACGATGCCGGCCGCGAACACGTCGCTGCGGCAATCGACGGGCTCGCCGCGCGCCTGCTCGGGCGACATGTACGCGAACTTGCCCTTGATGACGCCCTGTTCCTCGTGGATGTCGCGCGCGCGGGCGATGCCGAAGTCGACGATCTTGACGCTGCCGTCCCACGACAGCAGGACGTTCTGCGGGCTGATGTCGCGATGGACGATGCCGAGCGGCTGGCCGTATTCGTCGGTCTTCCGGTGGGCGTAATCGAGACCCTTGCAGATCTGCTGGACCACGTAGGTCGACATCCCGTACGGGATGCGCTGACGCGCCTTCGCCGCTTCCTGGAGCAGCCGGAGCAGATCGAGGCCCTCGACGTGCTCCATCGCGAGGAAGTAGGTGTCCCCGACGGCACCGAAGTCGAACACCTGGATGATGTTCGGGTGGTTGAGGCCAAGCGCGATCTTGGCCTCGTCGACGAACATCGTGACGAACTGCTTCGAGCGCGCGTACGCCGAATGGATCTTCTTGATGACGAGGGTCTTGTTGAGACCCTGCGCCACCACGGTGCGCGCCAGAAACACCTCGGCCATGCCGCCGGTGCCGATCTTCCGGATCAGCGAATATTTGCCGAACTGCTCGATACGGAAGCCCCCCCGAAGGTCGCGATTGTACTTGGTCAGCGCCCGGTAAGCCGCATCACATCGGCGCGATCGTGAGGTTGTCGAACCAGGTATCGGTCTCCCAGTTGTTGAACCCGAGGTACTCGTGGCCGGGCCCGTCGAGGGGCTTGGGATCGTCGAGCGTCAGGAACGGCGTCTTCATGTCATCGATGAACCACTTGAGCACGCGGCCTTTGCGCTCGATCTTCCAGTGATACTTCTGATTCGGGACGACCTTGATGTCGGCCCGCTGGACCATGTCGTTCCCGTGCTCGTCGAGCCGGGCGATCATCGACTTGGTGTTGTGCCAGCCCCCAAAGATGATCTCGTAGCCGGTGGCGGTGTACGCGCCACCGTCGGGATCGAACGAGCGGCCATCGCCGAACAGCTCGATCTTGATGTCGCCCCGCCGCTCGGTCGACCAGGTGTCGAATTCGATGCGCACATCGCGCGGTAACCGGCGGGCGAGCCACAGCGGGTGGTTCTTGGCACCCTTGGCATTCAGCGCACCGTTCGTGATCGAATAGCCCTCGCCGGTCTGCGCGTAGCCGCCACCGATGCCGGCGCGCTCGAAGTTGTCGGCGAACGGATCTTTGATCGGGGGCGCCTCTTTGACTTTGCAGGCGGCGAGCAGCAGGGCCGGGATCAGGCGATGCACCGGGTGATGGTAGTGCAGGGGGGCGAAACGACGGAAGTGATCCCGGCCATCGCTAAGGTATTCGATCATTTGGCGATCTCTGGGGTCCTGGCGTCGCGTGGGAGTGTCAGAGGGGAGCCGTAGGGTCATCGACGTGGACGGCCTCTCGCCATACGCCGAAACAAGCTCCCTCCCAGCTATGGAGAGTGGGAGCAGTGGTCCGCGGATCGTGATCTTCGACTGCGAGACCACCGGCATCGATTTCGCCCAGGACCAGATCATCGAGATCTGCGTGCAGCAGGGGCTCGATGGCCCGGATGGCGGGGATGCTGCCGCTCGCACCTGGCGGATCCGGCCGAGCGTCGCGATCCAGCCCGGCGCCCAGGCCGTCCACGGCATCTCGAAGGGCGATCTGGAAGGCTGCCCCTCGTTCCCCGAGGTCGCGCAGGAGATCGCGGCGGTGTTCGCCACCGCGGATATCATCGTCGGCTACAACGTCGCGTTCGATATCGCGATGCTCCAGGCCGAGTACTCCCGGCTGGCAGAAACGCACCCTGCCGGGCGTGCACTCGATCTCGCCGGCAAGCAGATCGTGGATGCGCTCCGGTTGTGGCAGAAGTGCGAGCCGCGCAGCCTGCAGCACGCGCATCAGCGCTTCGTCGGTGATCAGTTCGCGGCGGCCCACAGCGCGCGCGCGGATGTCGCGGCCACAGGTCGTGTGCTCGCCGGCATGCTCAAGCATTTCGGGCTCGACGAGCCGCGGGTCGATTGGGATCGGATCGCCACGGTGTCCGACCCGAATCGTTCCAAGTGATCGCGCCGAGGATGTGACAAGTCTTGCTCGGGCCATTGCGCGCACCGGCGGCGTCTTCGAGGATGCCGCCATGTGGAGATCGTTCGTCCTCGCCGCTCTCGTCCTCACGGCTTGCCAAGGCAAGGAGGGCAAGCCGATCGATCAAAAGGCAGGCAGTGGCTCGTCGGCCACCAGTGTCACGCCGACGCCCACGCTGGGTAGCGGCGGAGCCAATGTCGACTTCGACAAGGCGCTGATCGACCTCGAGGACTGGCGCACGAAGATGTGCGCTTGCGACGACGTCGCGTGCACCGAGGCCGTGTTCAAGGACTTCACGGTGTGGCGGACCGAGTTCCGCAAGGGCAACGCAACCCGCCCGCGCCCGACGGCGGAGCAGGACAAGACGGGCAACGATCTCAACCGCGCGATGATGGCGTGCAAGTCCAACGTCACCGCGAAGGCGGGCAAGACTGGCTCGGGCTCCGCGGCGCCGTCGAAAGATCCCGTCG
>JACCYD010000227.1 GCA_013696695.1 Deltaproteobacteria bacterium
TGGCGCAACCAGCCGAAGGAGCGGTCGACCTCATCGGCAATGCTCGACCACGAACGACTGCGCGTGTATCAGGTCGCGATTGCGTTCGCCGAGCTTGCGTTGCGGATCATCGAAAGAATTCCGCGGGTCTCGACGTTCTGTTGATCGAGATCGTGAAGATGCTGACCGTCATGATGCGGACGTGATCTTCACGTGCAGGTGCAGGTCTTAACTCTCAGGTGCCAAGTGGAAGTGACTGGTGCAAGTGGAAGCTGAACACCAACTTCCGGTGGACTGTGCTTAGAAGTAGACGCGTAGCCCGATACCGCCGTCGATGTCGGTATCCACGTCGTCGATCAGCTGCAACACGAACGCGATCTCGCCATAGATCTCGAGCGGCGTACGACGAAACCGGAGACCGAGCTGCAAGGGAACGCGCGCCGCGACCGCAGTGGCGTCCTCCGTCACGCCAGCGATTGCCACACCGATGCCGAGACGAAGAGGCACGTTCACGCTCTGGCCCCGCGCGACGCCGAGCAGCACCAGATACTGCAAGTGACCGTACGAGGCGCGCGGCTCGTCGAACCGCGTCGCGCCGAGCACGATGTCGAGCGCGGAGCGGCCCTGAAGGCCGATCTTGAGATCGAGCCCCGTCGGCTGACCGACGAACACGCCGATGCCGATGCTCTCCGCGCGTGCGGAGCCGCCGAGCCCGAGCACGAGTGCGACGATCACGAGCTTTCGCATCCGGTGATCTAACCACTGCGCACGGCTGCGTGTCAGCAGCAAGCTGGCACGTGCCGGCGCTTACGGTTGCGGCGTCGCGAGCTCGAGATCCGCGCCGAGCGTCAAGAACCCGCCGGTCACGTCGGGGCGCTGGCGCATCTCGAGCAACAGCTCGGCATCGGCGAGGCCGGGGCCGAGCGTGTCGAGGCCGAGCGCCGCGAGATCCGGCAGCGGCAGCTCGATCGACAGGTTGTCACCGATCGCGCCGAACAGCTCGGGCCACACCAGGGTCGCGATCAGATCGCGCACGACCTCTGGCGTCAATACACCGTGCTCCGTCGACGTCTCCCACACGATCAACTCGGGCAGCTCCTGGATCTTCAGCGACACCTTGGTGCCCTCGACGACGATCCGCGCGCCGGCCTGAGCGTTGACGCCGAAGCTCTGCTCGAAATCGGCGATGCCGACCTCGATCTGACCGAGCTGGAGGATGACGTCGCACCGCACGCCATCGATCTTGCAATCGCTCGACGGTGGCGTCGGGCGAACGACCGGCGCCAGCTTGGCGCTGACCTTCGCGGTGAGTCCGCCGAACACGGCCTCGCCTTCGAGCAGACCGCTGTTCCACAGCGAGTGAAGCAGGCCGTTCAAGAACTCCTGGCGCATCACCAGGTGCACACCCGCGGTCAGCGTGTTCGGAGCCGCGGGCTGTGCCTCGAGCCGGGCGGCGCCGCGCGACGATGCGTGCACCGGCTCGCTGGTGGTGCGCACGGTGAGGTCCTGGATGACGCTGACGTGACCGGGCAGCGTGCCGATCGCAGGACCGGCCTCGACATCGAGCGCGCCGATCGAACCGTCGAGCTGCAGCGTCACCGGCACGCCGAGCCCGGGATCGAGTGTGAATTCGAGGTTGTCGAGCAGGCTGTCGGTGGCGCCGAGCAACGTCTCGAGCAGCGGCGGCACCTTGTCGGTGAACGTCGGGATCAGCTCGGACTCGATCAGCCCTTCGATCAGCCTGCGGAAGTCGCTGTTGCCGATCGTGATGAACGCGTCGAGCTCGTCACCATCGTCGCCCGTGAAGGCCGGCACGAGCGGCCCGACCTGCGCGGAGATCTGGGAGACCGTGACCTCGATCGTGCCGTCCTCCGCGAGGCCGAGCGTGAGGCGAGCCGACGCATGGAGATCGGCGGTGATGCCACCGTCGATGATCAGCGTGCGGTTGCCGAACGCGAAGGTGCCGTCCATCTCGAGGAACACCCCGTTGAGATCGATCGACAGGTCGATCGCCTTCACGGGATCGTCGACGACGCGCGCGTCGGTGATGATCGCGCCGGGCGTTGCCGACGGGATCGTGACGCTGAGCGAGGCGTTGCCGCTGCCGAACTGGAGAGCGCCGCCGAGCAAGCTCGCGAGGTCGACGTGCCACAAGATCAGCTCGAGCGCGGACGCGAGGTCGCGCGCGACGACCGGGTTGGTCGACAGATCGAGCTCGGTGCCGAACGTGCGCGCGTCGAAGAACCGCTGGCCGAGCTGAAGTCGGATGCCTCCGGGGATGTCGAAGCCCGTGGTGCCCGCGATCGGCGCGAGATATGCCGGCGCCCACATCACGTCGAGCTCCTGGCCGACGAGTGCGGTGATGCCGTCGCCGCCTTGCACCTTGATGTGGTTGACCCCGATGTCGGGCGCGACCTCGACCGAGAACGTGTTGTCGGAAGCGAGCTGCACGCGCTCGCCGTTGACCCACGCCTCGAGCGTGCCGAACGCCGGACTCGTGGTCGCGATCGAGCCGGTAACGCGGATCGCCGGCGACTCGGATTCGAGCAGCTCGTCACCGGGCGACGGCGACGTGATGGTGACCGTGATGTCGCCGGCCTCGGGCGACGCGTCCGTGCCTCCGCAGGCGACGAGGGCGAGCATGCAAAGCTGCGTGGCCTTCACTGGCGGACTCCGAACCCACCGGTCAGCACGAAGTGCGTGCCCGGAGATGCTGGGGTGGAAAGCAGCGGGTTCAAGATGCCGAGCTCGGCAAACGCGGGCAGCCCGAAGTTGGCGGCGCTCGCCGGCAGCGTGAACGTCGGGATCGGGAACGCCGGCAAGCCGCCGTTGATCGCATCGGCGAGCACGTCGTTGAGCACCAGCGCGAGGAAGTCAGCCATCGCCGTGCGCTGGTTCTGGGTCAGCGGCGTCTGGAACGACACGAACAGCTGATCGAGCGCGAAGCCGCCGAACGACAACGTGTCGCCCACCAGTGACACCGACGCGGTGGCCCGGCCACCGAACAGGATCGGGATCGGGTCGTTGATCACGCCGGGGATCGTGATCGTCGCCGCGATGCCACCGAGCATGAGCTGCGCCTGGTTGTTGCTGTTCTTGATCTTCGCGACCGGCGGCAACCGTGCATCGATCGTGGCCTGGCCATCGCCGAGCGCGATCGTCGCCTGGAAGTACCCCGCGCGCCACAAGCCGTGGAGCACCTGGTTGAGCGCGCCCTCGTAGAACGCGATGCCGACCGGCCGCGCAGCGGTCGTGCCCATGCCGTCGAGCAGCGGATCGAACGTGCGGCGCGGAATGCCGAGGCTGGCGCGGTTCTGACCGATCGCCCCCGGTGTGAATCTCGTGCCGAGGCCGAGCAGCGCGCGGCCGGTCGAGATGTTGAGCGACGTCAACGCGAGGCCGAAGCCGAGCTGCACGTTGCCCGAACCGTCGAGCTTCGGCACGTCGAACGTCGTCCCTAGCGTGTCGACGTTCAGGCTCGACACCAGATCGTCGAGTAGTGGAGCCACGTCGCTGTTGATGAAGCTGGTCAGCGCGTTGCGGATCGCGGTGCGCACCGGGCCGCTGAACAGCCCGCCGATCAGATCCACGATCGCGCCGCAGAACCCCGAGCCGCTGAGCGCCACGTTCCCGACCGTGACGGTCGGCGAGCCGGAGACCGCCGCACGCATCACGCCGCCCTGGAGGAACAAGTTGAAGTTGATCGATGCGGTGATCTGATCGGCGGCCACGGTCAGCGTGGTGCCACCGGGACAGCAGAACGTGCCGCACGCCCGGGCCTGCAGCCGCACGTTCGGCAACGTCACGCCGACCGTGAGCCCGCCGGCGCGTAGCGACAGCGTCGTCGTCGGCGTGTTCCAGTTGATCGTGTTGGCGATGTAGTCGACGTCGGGCTCGCACGCGAAGAAGCCGCAATCGCCGTTGTTGATCGGGTTCGCCGCGAGGAGGCCCGCGTTGACCAGCGACTTGAGCTGCGGGCTGTTGAGCACCGTGAACAGGATGTCGTTGAGGCTGTTGATCGCACCCGCGACCGAGCCGTCACCGATCGCGTTGGGGTCGAGGCGGAAGCCGAGCGAGCCGGTCATGTGGCTGGTCTCGGGCGTGTAGAACTCGCCGGCGAGCACGAAGCACGTGGTGCTGTTCTCCTTGCCGAACTGATCGGTGGCGACGACGTCGACGAAGTTCATGCCGAACGCGATCGGCACGTCCGCGACGAAGTTCCCCGAACCGGAGTCGAACGTCGCGTCGTTGCCGTTGATCGTCACCGATGACACCGCGAACGCATCGGTGACGTTGACCGGGAACGTCTTGTTGCCCGGAGCCGTTTGAACCATGTACGCCTCGGAATCGATGCTCGGCGCGTCGAATCGTCGGCACGTGATCGCGGGACCTGCCGAGTTGACGAACACCGGCAGCGTGACGCTGAGCGGGACGTTGTCCTTGGTCGCGGAGGTCACCGTGGCCGTCAGCGAGTACGAGCCATCGGCATCGAACTGGAAGCGCGCTTCCGACGGCGAAGGCACCGCTGGCGACGAACCGTAGATCAGCGCCACGTCGTCGACGCGGTTACCGAACTCGTCGAATGCCGTGGCGATCAACGTCACCTGCTCGTCGATCGCGTACACCGAGCGCTCGGGGGACAGCGAGCCCACCAGCGAGGCGGGCAGCGCGGGAAGGACGAGCAAGAAGTCGGGTTCGACGTCCGCCGCGCCCATCACCACGCACGTGACCTCGTATTCGCCGACCAGCGTGGCCGACACGCGGTCATTGGTGGCGGTGGTGCCGGCGCCGAACGGCGACACCGCGACCGCTTGCGCGAAGGTCTCGACGCCATTGCCAAACGCGTCGAACGCGATGCAGGTGACGCCGACCTCCTGCCCGGCGATGGCGGTGTCGCTGTCGAGCTGCGTGATCACGCGGACCGGTGGGCCGACCGAGATCGTCAGCAGCTCCGGCTCCTCGTCGATCAGATCGAGATCGGGCGCCGTGCAGCGCACCTGCGCTTCGCCCGCGCGAATCGCGATCACCTGTTCCTCGTCATCGACGCCGAACGAATCGGGATGCCGGAAGTCGATCACCATCTCGGTGATGTCCGACAGCGGAACGCCGGTCGCATCGCGCGCCGGTTCACCGTTCGGATCGAGGATCTCGCAACGTGCATCGACGCGGTCGCCCGCGACGAGCGCGGTCTTCGCGACGCGCGTCTCGATGGTGTTGCTGGGAACGTTGTTGTCACCGCAGGCAGCCGCGATGACTGCCAGGAAACCTAGTGCGAGCGCGTGCTTCGAGCGCATATGTGTTGCCCCCGCAGGACCACCGCCGGGCCTGCCCGCCGACGATACACCGGGAGGTCGGAGCCCGCCCCTTCTCACGCAGGGCTGACTCTCCTACCTCTGCCCACCGCTGTGACCGAAGCCGCTCCAGTTACCTGAGCCGCGGCAGGTCATGAATCGAGGACGCCGGCCGGACGAGCCCGCGGCCGACGCCGACCATGGTCTGCGTCATCTGCCGGCGCAGCGGACCGATCCACCGGCTGTGCGGGAACGTCAGGTCGCGAACCAGCGCGCGCAGCTTCGAGTCGCTCTGGAAGAACGGGGTCAGAAATCGAGTCATGAACTGGTAGAACCCGAGCTGGTGCTTGCGGGCGGCGGTGTACGCGTCGAGGGCCTGGCGTACCCGGAACGCGGCGTGCGCGCGGTCGTCGATCGAAGCGATCGCGTCGGCGAGCGCGACCGCATCGATCAACGCGAGGTTCGCGCCCTGACCGAGCTGCGGGCTGGTGGCGTGGGCGGCATCGCCGATGAACACGATCCGCTCGCCGTGCCACGGCTTCATCGCGACGTCGCGATAGCGCGCGAACAGGACTTGGTCTGGATCGGTGATCGCATCGAGCATCGCCTCGGCGCGCGGCTCGAGGCGCAGCACGCGATCGCGCCACGGGGCGAGGCCGGTGCGCTTCCAGTCGTCGACGCGATCGGCGCGGATGCTCCAGAACAGCGAGACCACGACGCGGTCACTGCCCGGTGCGAGCCCCGTCGGCAACAAGCCGAGCATCGTGTGCGCGCCTTCGATCACCTGATAGATGCGGCGCTCGGCGGTGAACCCGGCACTGTCGTCGGC
>JACCYD010000277.1 GCA_013696695.1 Deltaproteobacteria bacterium
CCGCGTGATCGACCGCGAGGCGATCGAGCGAGGACGCTGCGATCTGCCCATCGATGGAGCCATCCTGCTCGACGGTGGCGAAATCCCGCACGCGGCGAAGCAGCCGATTGGCGATGCGCGGCGTGCCGCGCGCCCGCTTCGCGATCTCGGTGGCGCCGGCGGCATCGATCGGGACGCCGATCAGATTCGCGGAGCGCTTCACGATCGAGATCATGTCGGGCAGGTCGTAATAGCGAAGCTGCCAGTGGAAGCCGAACCGATCGAGCAGTGGCGCCGACAGCAGCCCCATCCGCGTGGTGGCACCGAGCAGCGTGAACCGCGGGAGCTGCATGGTGACCGCCTTCGCGTGCGGACCATCACCGATGAACAGATCGAACCGGAAATCCTCCATCGCGGGATACAGGTTCTCTTCGACGACCGGGGAGAGCCGGTGGATCTCGTCGATGAACAGCGCGTCGCCTTCGCCGAGCGACGTCAACAGCGACGCCAGCATGCCCTTGTGATCGATCGCGGGACCGCTCGACACCAAGAGATTCACGCCGAGCTCGTTCGCGATCACGTGGGCGAGCGTGGTCTTGCCCAACCCCGGTGGCCCGGCGAACAAGAAGTGATCGAGCGTCCAGCCGTTGACCTTCGCGGCCTGCACGCTGATCCGGAGGTTCTCGATCAGCTCGTTCTGGCCGATGTACTCGGCGAACGACCTCGGCCGCAGCGTGGCCTGCCACGCCTTCTCGGTGGAGACCTCGGCCGGGCGCGTGATCTCCTCGCCCGCGGCACCATCAACGTGCGGGCCATCAACGTGGCCATCGACAACGTGCGGGCTAACTATGTGCTTCTTGCGCGCCATCAGCGAGGCATGCTCCGCAGCGCCTGACGCAGCAACACCTCGACGGGCGGCGGGTTCGCGGGGTCGACCGCGAGATCCTTGACCGCGGCATCGGCTTCGATCGGCCGCCAGCCCATGCCACAGAGCGCCGCCGCCACTTCATCGAGCAGCGGGTGCCGCATGCCGCTCGACGACGGGCTGCGCTTGGCGCCGGCCGGCAACGCGACGTCGCGCTGCGAGCCATCAGCGCCCCACGTCATCACCAGGAGCTGGCATTTCTCGTGGAGCTCGACGACCAGCAACTCGGCAGTCTTCTTACCGATGCCCTTGATGCGGGTCAGCCCGGCGACATCCTGACGTGCGATCAACCCGGCGATATCGCGCGGTCCAGCCCCCGACAAGATCGCGATCGCCGTGCTCGGACCGACGTTCTTCACCGTGATCAGCAGGTCGAACAGAGACCGCTCGGAGTGATCGAAAAACCCGTAGAGCGCGATCGCCGTTTCGCGCATCTGCGTGTAGACCCGCAAGGTTACGGGTTGGCCGTGGGCGGGAAGCGCCGCCATCGTGTACGCCGAACAGGTGACCTCGTACCCGACGCCGCGACAATCGACGATCACCTGCTCGCCATCGCGGAACAGGGTGCCTTCGAGCCGGGCAATCATCGACAGCGACCCTACTCCACGGGTCCGACACCGCGCGACTTCACATCCATATCGCTGGGTTGGCCACAGTCCCGAGACCGTGGCACGCAGCACATCGATTTCCGTGTCGACACGCGGATATAATGGCGGCGCGATGAGTTGGGATTTCGCAAGGCGTATCGCCTTGGCCGCTACCCTGCTTGGGGCCTGTTCGTACTCGCCGCCGGATGACTCCGGCACGACCGATGGCCCCGAGCTTCCTGTTGTCACCTTCATGGACCCGACGTCGCTTGCCGACGAGAAGGTCACGCTGCTGAGGATTCCGATCAAGCTGTCGGAGCCGAGCACGTCGTCGGTCGACTACCAGGTCACCGGCGGGAGCTCGACTGCGGTGGCCGACTTCTCGTTCATCGGCGGCGGGCCGACCGGCGGCACGATCACGTTCGCCGGCGACACCGCGAACATCGAGGTGACGTTCGCGGCCGACACGATGGAAGAGGCGAACGAGACCGTCGAGATCACGCTCGCGAACCCGCAGGGCGCGACGATCGGCGAGCAAGCCACCCACTTGATCACGATCAGCTCGGACATCCTGCCGCGCGTCAGCTTCTCCAACGCCGTGACGTCGAAGACCGAGAACCTCGCGGCGCCGCTCGATCTCGAGCTCGACATCGCCCCGATGTCACCGGTGAGCGTCGACATCGTCCTCGCGGGCAATGCCACCGCCACCGCCGATTACGGCCTCACCGCGCAGACCGTGACGTTCGCCGCCGGACAGACGACAGCACAGCTCGACTACGCCGTGGTGTCCGACGATCGCGACGAGTCGAACGAGCT
Organism: Deltaproteobacteria bacterium; assembly: GCA_013696695.1. Lineage (GTDB taxonomy): Bacteria > Myxococcota_A > Polyangia > Haliangiales > Haliangiaceae > JABFXX01. The sequence continues at coordinate 2,308 of JACCYD010000277.1, forward strand.
CATCACCGTCGATCTCGCGAGCCCGATCGGCCTCGTGATCGATACGACGGCGGCGCATACCGAGCACACGATCCTCGATGACGACGACACCCCGACGGTGGCGTTCGTCAACGCGACCAATTCGCAAGCTGAAGGCGTCCCCGACGCGGATCAGATCGTCCAGCTGTCGGCAGCTTCGAACCTGACCGTCACGGTGGCCTATGCCGCCTCGGGCCAGGCCGCCAACGCATCGGACCTCGTCGTCGGCGGCAACGGCACGCTGACCTTCTTGCCGGGCGAGACCATGCAGGAGATCCCGCTGACCATCACCGACAACACCACCGACGAGCTACTCAACGAGACCGCGGTGATCACGCTGAGTGCGCCGACGAACGCCACGCTCGGCACCAACGTCACGCACACGCTGACGATCGTCGACGACGATCCACCTCCATCGTTCACCTTCGCCACGGCCTCGACCACCGTGACCGAGAACGGAGCCGACCTGGCGCTCACCGTCACGTTGTCGGAGATCAGTGATCTTCCGGTGACCGTCGACTTCGCACCTGGGGCGGCAAGCACGGCGACGCTGACGAGTGACTTCACGCTCGATCCGGCCACCCTGACGTTTGCCCCCGGCGATCTGAGCAAGACCATCACGGTCGGGTTCGTCGATAACGCCGCCGGCGAGATCGACGAAACGATCGAGATCGTGCTGTCGAGCACCAACGGAACTCCCGGCG
>JACCYD010000282.1 GCA_013696695.1 Deltaproteobacteria bacterium
TCGCGTGAGTCAGTCCACGCCTGACCTCGCGACACTCGGCAGGCGCGCCGGGTCGCCGACCATGCAGGAGACGGCATGAGCAGGAATCCGCCCGGCACGCCCGATCCCCGCCGTGCCCACGAGTCGACCGCCATCGGAACGCTCCGCGTGATCTGGCCGTGGCTGTGGGTCGGCGTGCTCGGCCTGATCCTGTGGCTGATCATTCGCGACTACTTGATCAAGCAGCGCGGCCCCGAGGATCTCGAGTGGCATGACGGGCGCGCGATCGTGCTCGTCGCCGGCGGCGTGCTCGTCGGGCTGATCACGTTCCATCTTCATCGCCGGCGGTCCGCCGCGATGGGGTTCTCGCAGGTCGGCCTGGTCGGGGCTCGCGGCGTCGGTGCATGGCTCTCGGATTTCCCGGGCGTGTTGCGCGTGCTCGCGATCGGTTGCATCGCGATCGCGCTCGCACGGCCGGAGACCTTCAAGACGGTCACCCACACCGAAGACTCCGTCGACATCATGATCGTGTTCGACATGTCGAAGTCGATGGAGGAGACCGACCTCCCGCGCGATCGCATGGACGCCGCGCAGCGCGTGGTGCGCCGGTTCGTGCGCCGCACCAAAGCGGATCGCATCGGCCTCGTCATCTTCGGCCAGCAGGCGATGCTGCACACGCCGCTGACGCACGACATGAAGATGCTCGACCAGGTGGTCGCCGACCTCGCGATCGGGGACGTGCCCGAGCTCGGCACCGCGATCGGCGACGGCCTCGCGATGGCACTCGCCGTGTTGCGGCGCTCCGACGGTCAGTGCGATCCGGCGCCGACCGCACCGAAGACCTGCGCCGACGACTTCACGTGCGGCGTGAAAGGCTACTGCGAGGGCAAGAAGCGCAACCGGGTCGTGATCCTGTTGTCCGACGGCGACAACAACTGGGTCACCAAGTTCAATCCCGATGATGCATCGAAGCAAGCGCGTGAGATGGGCGTCCAGGTCTACACGGTGCTGGTCGGTCGCGAGGAATCTGATCTGTTCGGCGGCATGAGCGTCAACCCGACGACGCTCAAGAACATCGCGACCAACACCGGCGGCGAGTTCTTCCGGGCGACAGACTACGAATCGTTCGACAAGGGCTTCCAGACGGTGCGCAGCAAGCTCGACACCGTCAAGCGCACGCGCACCGAGCGCATTCCCGCGAAGCAGCTCTACCTGTTGATGGTGCTGATCGCGGCCGGCCTGATCGCGCTCGAGCTGCTGCTGTCGCACACGCGCCTGCGGAGGTTGCCGTGAAGGCGTTCGGAGTCACGTTCGCGCATAGCGAGCTGTTCTGGCTCGCAGTGATCGTCGCGCCGCTCTACGTGTTCCTGTTGCACGTCTACGATCACGCGCGGCGCGCTGCGTTGACGCGGCGCCTCGGCGAGCTGCCGGTGCTCGGCCGGGTCCTCGGCAGTGCATCGCACGGACGGCGGATCCTCAAGGACGCGCTGATCGGGCTCGGCCTCGCACTGATCCTGTTCTCGGCGGCGCGGCCGCAGCTCGAAGGCCAGCGAAAGCTCGAGCTGCGCGGCCTCGATCTCGTGCTTGCCGTCGATGTCTCGAAGTCGATGCTGGTCGACGACGTCCAGCAGACAGCGCAGATGAAGGCGAAGCGGATCGAGGCCTCGCGCCTCGCCCGCGCACGCGAGCTGGCGACCGCGGTGATCGAAGAGCTGCCGGGCGATCGCATCGGCCCGGTGGTGTTCGCCGGCGCCGCGGCCCACTTCCCGCTGACCGAGGACCATCAGGTCGCGGCGCGCTTCCTCTCCGATCTCGGCCCCAACGATCTGCCGCCGGGCTCGAACCTCGCCGAGGTGTTCCGCGTCTCGCGCTGCTTGTTGCGTCCCGATCTCTACGAGGACCTCGGCTGCAAGAAGATCGGCAAGAGGGGCCACGGCGGCGATCCGCTTCGCGGCGAGAGCCTCGACCCACCGGACACCAAGCCGGAGGACACCAAGCTCAAGCAGGAGGTCGAGCGCGGCAAGGCGATCGTGATCCTCACCGATGGCGGAGATGCCGACGCCGCGACGATCAAGGAGGTCGCCACCGCGCGCGAGCTCGGCATCGCGGTGTTCATCGTCGGCATCGGCTCGGAGGCCGGCGGCGTGGTCTACGAGATCGAGCCGTTCTCCGGCAAGCGCACCACCACCCCGAAGAAGATGCCCGACGGCTCCACCGTGATCTCGAAGCGCGACGACGCCGCGATGAAGGCGATCGCCGGCGCAGGCGGCGACGAGAACCGCTACATCCTCACCGACGAGAAGGCGAAGGATGTCAATCCGATGCCTATCGTCGAGGCACTGCGAGGCGTCAACCGCGGCCTCGCCACCAAGGAGGTCAAGGAGATGCGGGACATCTTCCAGCCGTTCCTGTTCCTCGGCTTGATGCTGCTGGTCATCGAGGCGGCGATCAGCACCCGGCGCCGGCAAAAGTACCCGGAGGTCCAATGAGTCTATCTACCCCATGAGTCTATCTACAACGAACATCCGTAGCCCGCGCGGGCTGTCGTGTCATGCTCGGGGTATGCGCCGTCGTGGCCACGCCTTCGCGTTGCTCCTCTTGCTCGGAGCGTGGGATCCGTTGCGGTCGCCGGATCCTGACGTTCGCAAGGGCAACCAGGCCTATACCGAAGGTCGCTACGACGATGCGCTCGCAGCGTACAAGGAGGCGGCGGAGCGCGGCGAGGTCGATCCAGACGGCCTGGCGTTCGATCGCGGCACCGCGTTGCTGAAGAAGGCCGACGCCACGAAGGACAAGGCCGAGAAGCAGAAGCTGTCCGAGCAGGCGATGGAAGAGCTCAAGAACGCGGCACAGAGCAAGCGCGATCCGCAGCTTCGCAGCAAGGCGAACTTCAATCGCGGCAACGAGCTGATGAAGCAAGACAAGCTCGAGGACGCGATCGAGTCGTACAAGCAATCGCTGCGCGACGATCCGACGTTCGACGACGCGCGCCTCAACCTCGAGCTCGCGCTGCGCAAGCGCGAGAAGAAGCAGCAGCAACAGCAAAAAGGCCAGAACGGCCAGCAGGGCCAGCAGGGCCAGCAAGGTCAGCAGGGCCAACAGGGTCAGCAGGGCCAACAGGGCCAACAGGGTCAGCAAGGTCAGCAGGGCCAACAAGGTCAGCAGGG
>JACCYD010000284.1 GCA_013696695.1 Deltaproteobacteria bacterium
GGCGCGGTCGTCGCCTGCCTCGCGCCACCTGGTGCCGCGCCCGAGGCGGAGATCCAGCATCTGATCGAGGCCGCGGGCGAGCGCCGGATCGTCTACGTGTCGTCGACGGGCGTCTACGCGCCTGGGGGCGGTGCGTGGGTCGACGAGAGCTGGCCGCTCGCGCCCACCACCGCATCGGGTCGCGCCCGGCTCGCCGCCGAGACCGCGCTGGCGGCCGCGCCGTCGTGGATCGCGCTTCGCGCCGCAGGCATCTACGGACCGGGGCGAGGCACTGCTGATCGCTTGCGCGCGGGCAGCTATCGCGTGGTCGGTGACGGCACCAGCCACGTCAGCCGGATTCATGTCGACGACGTGGTCGCCGCGATCGTGGCCGCCGCGGCGAGCACGGCCATCGGATTCATCAACCTCGCCGACGACGATCCCGCTCCGATCGGCGAGGTCGCCGATGCCACCGCCGCATGGCTCGGTGTGCCCGCACCGCCGCGCGTTCCCGTCGCCGAGGTCAGTTCGGAAATCGCCGGCATGCTGACCGCGAATCGCCGGATCGCGAATACGCGCATGAAGCGCGAGCTCGGCGTCGTGCTGCGCTATCCGAGCTGGCGCGACGCGCTGGACTCCGGCGCGCGCTGACGAGCGCGTGCGCTCGCCGCGCATTCGCGCCCGCGGCACGACGCGTGCAACTCACGTGCGGTCATGCGCTTCCACGTCCTCGCTGCCGATTACGACGGCACCCTCGCTCATCACGGCCGCATCGACGAGCCCACGTGGGCGGCGCTGCGCAAGCTGCGCGAGTCCGGTCGAAAGGTCGTGATGGTCACCGGTCGCGAGCTCGACGAGCTGTTGAGCATCCTGCCGCATCCGGCCGTGTTCGATCGCATCGTCGCGGAGAACGGTGGCGTCGTGTACGACCCGGCCACCAAGGAAGCTCAGCTCGTCTGCACGCCTCCACCCCCCGAGCTGGTGGCCGAGCTACTCCGCCGCGGCGTCGAGCGCGTCTCGTGTGGACGCGTGATCGTGGCGACCTGGGAGCCGCATCAGGACACCGTGCTGCACGTCATTCGCGACCTCGGCCTCGAGCTCCAGGTCATCTTCAACAAGGGTGCGGTGATGATCCTGCCGACGTCGGTCAACAAGGCGACCGGGCTCGTCCAGGCGCTCGGCAGCATGGGGCTGTCGAAGCACAACACCGTCGGGGTCGGCGATGCCGAGAACGATCACGCGCTGCTCGAGCTCTGCGAGTGCGGAGCGGCCGTCGCCAACGCGCTGCCGGTGCTCAAGAAGCACGCCGATCTGGTGCTCGAGGGCGATCACGGCCAGGGCATCATCGAGCTGATCGATCGGATGATCGCCGACGATCTCGAGAGCGTGCCGCTGCCGCGCCACAACATCCATCTCGGCAAGACCGCCGATGGCCAGCAAATCTCCATCGATCCGTACCGCGCCAACATCATGGTCTGCGGCACGTCGGGGAGCGGCAAGTCGACGCTCGCCACCGGCCTGCTCGAGCGGTTCGACAAGGCGGACTACCAGTTCGCGATCATCGATCCCGAAGGCGATTACGGCGAGCTCGAGATGTCGGTCGCACTCGGCTCCGCCAAGCACGCACCCGATCCCAAGGAGATCCTCGACGTTCTGCGCACACCCACCGAGAACGTCTCGGTGAACCTGCTCGGGCTCGCGCTCGATCACCGGCCCGAGTACTTCGCGAGCCTGCTCCCCGCGCTCCTCGATCAGCGCAGCCGGACCGCGCGCCCGCACTGGCTGATCGTCGACGAGGTCCACCACATGCTCCCCGCGAGCTGGGAGCCCGGTCAGGACATGGCGATGCGTCCGCACGGCACCATCTTCATCACGGTGCATCCGAAGCTAGTCGCCAAGTCGGTGATCAACAGCATCGACACGCTGATCGTGATCGGCGAGCACGTCGACGAGACCGTTCGCGAGCTCTGCGAGACGCGCAACATCGACGTCCCGGTCCTCGCAGCCACCGGCAAGCTACCCACCGGCCAGGCGCTGTACTGGCAGATCGGCAGCCCCGAGACCCAGCTCGTCCAGACCGAGCCGCCGAAGACGGAGCGCAAGCGCCACGTCCGCAAGTACGCCGAGGGCAACCTCGGCAAGGCGCGCTCGTTCTACTTCAAGGGCCCCGACGGCAAGCTCAACCTCAAGGCTCACAATCTCCAGATCTTCATGTTGCTCGCCGCGGGCGTCGACGACGAGACCTGGGAGTTCCACGCCAAGAACCACGAGTACTCGGCGTGGATTCGCAACGAGGTCAAGGACCCCGAGCTCGCCCAGCAGGTCGAACGCCTCGAGCTGCACCCCAATCCGAGTCGCGACGCGATTCGCGCGGCGATCGAGAACAAGTACACGCTACCTGCCGATCGCCCGAGCGGAATCGTCGACGAAGAGCCCGACGAGGCGCCGAGCACACGTCACGCAACCAGATACCAGTGATCACCAGCGCAATACTAGGGAACGAGCTCATCCGCTCCGACGTCGGGAAGGTCGGATCTTGGATTGCCATCGAAGTCCTCGCTCACCGAGCCCGGCGTTCCAGCATTCACGGCGGGGCTAAGCGAGTTGGCGAGGTGATAGTCGAATGGCTCAGTGATCGGTGCAACGAACTGCATCTGGTTCGTTCCGTCACCGTTCGCGACAAGTGAACCACTGAGGTTGCAGGTCCCTCCGACCTGCGAGTTAGCCATCATGTTGTTGCCGGCGAAATTGTTGTAGACGAGATTGTTCGGGGCGACCGCATTCCTACAGAACAACCCTCCTGCGAAGGCCGGATTCGCGACTGGGTCGGAGTCGTTGAACACGATCGTGTTG
>JACCYD010000327.1 GCA_013696695.1 Deltaproteobacteria bacterium
GACCGATCTCGTTGGTCGGAAACTGGCAACCGGTGATCGCCGCGGAGTGATCGAAGGCGTGGAACTGCGTGCCAGGAAATGCCGAGCCCGGCGAGCCGTACTTGCGAACCAGGTACAGCGTCTCCCACGACGACAGGCCGCCGTAGCAGAAGATCTCGAGCACGCGCTTGGCGCGGACATTCTCCGGCAGTGCGAGGTCGCGAGCCGCGACCGGGAACTCCCCGAATGCGGCCGCGTGTGCAGGGCGCGTGAACCGATGCGCCACTGCAGCAGTCGCCGCGGCTCCGCCGGTCCACTTGAGAAAGCTTCGACGATTCATCGCGGGCCCACGCTGCATGCCCCCTGCCACGGAGGAAGTTGCGGATGTCCGTGGCTCCACGCGACCAGGTGTTAACGGATCGCAACAGCGCGTGGTCGATGAACCGGCCCAGCCTCAGAAAGTCGTGGGTGATTCCCCACCGATCGCCGAGTTTCGGACGCGCGTGACTCGTCTTGCGACGCTGCGTTCCGAAGGCCCACGACCCGCGACACCACCGCGTGAAAGCCGCTGTCATCGGTGACGCAGCTTCCGGGTGCAACGCGACGTTACGGCGAGGTCAGCGTGTATGCGCCACGCGCGCCCGCGCCCGAGAAGCCGAACACCCGCACCATCCCGCCGGCAGGCAACGTCACTTCCTCGGTGTTCGAAGTCCCGGCACTGCTGTCGACCTCTCGCGCATGATCGCTCGGGGCCGGTGGCGGTCTGTATATACCGTATATACTAACGGGATTGAGGGGGCAGACAACCGCCTCGGGTGCCCCGCGGTTCCGTTGCGAACTGTGCCGGCAATCGCTGTATGGCAGCTTGCGATGTTCACTTCACGAAGCGCTATGGCGCGGTCAGCGTATACGCGCCGCGCGCGCCCGAGAAGCCGAACACGCGGACGAAGCCGCCGGCAGGCACCGCCACATCCTCGGTGTTCGAAGTCCCGGCGCTGCTATCGACCTTCGCACCCGCGGCGTCGAACGCCTCGAGATCGAGATCGCCGTCCGCGTGGCGGAAGTCGACCTTGACGGTGCCGGCCGCAGAGACCTTGTACCAGTCCTCGTCAGCGGCGCAGATCTGGAGGTCCGCGATCGAGCCCGTCGCGGCGACCGCAGCGGCCCGGCTGTTGTTCGGCTCCATCGCATCCGTGCACGTCGTCGTCCCTCCATCGTCGAGCGAGCAGTACGTGGTGGCCTCGCGCGACCGCTCGGTATCCGCGGCGACGCCGCGCTGCGGGCAGGCCTCGTCTTCGGACCACGCGCGCCAATCGGCCGGGCGACCGAGCGTGGCGGCGTGTGCGGCCCACATGCCGTAACCGTCGGTGCGCGACGCGAACACCGTCGGTGCGACGCACGTGTTGGTGGCCTCGGCCGCGGCGATCTCGGCGCGCGCCTTGTCCATGACGATGTCGTACATGGCCGAGGTCGTGGAGTTCCAGCAGCACGTCTTGCTCTTGGTGTACTCGAGCTCGCCGAGCACGTAGTCCTCGAGCTCGCGGTGCTCCGCATCGATCTCGCCCTTGCTCTGACCGAGCTCGGTGCCGACCTCGTAGAGGTTGCGGAACGCCTGTTCGCGGCGCTCGCGTGCCGAGCACGACGCCGGGAACTGCTGGAGGTGATGGCGGGCCTCGCCGATCTGGACGAGCAGCTCGGTGCGCTTCTGCTCCGGCGACACCTGGCCGAGGATCTGTTCGAAGCGTGCAGGACGCGCCGAGATCCGCGCGTAGTCGGTGGAGTTGATCCAGCTCGCCTCGTCGGCGGCCATCCAGGTGTTGGTCCAGTAGCCGTTGACGTTCTTCGCGACGCGCCAGCGCTTGATGCCGCCGCCGAGCTTCGCGTAGTCGTTACCGTCCGCCGCGGTGCCGACACCGCCGGTGTAGTTGCTCGTGAAGTAGCTCTTCGACGACTGCCCCGACTGGCGGACGCCTTGCCGGCGCGGCATCGAGCCGCTGATCGTGGTGACGTCCTTGCTGCCACCGGGAAGCTCGGCGACCTCCTTGACGACGAGCGTGTGGCCGATGCCGTTCTTCTGCCAGCGCTCGATCAGCGTATCGCCTGCGCGAACGTCGTCGGGGATGATGTTGTACGCGTTCGACGAATCCGCGATGTTCATCGAGCCGAGGTAGTCGAGCGCCATCACCGTGAAGTAGCCGGCGCGCTTGTTGAGGTGGATCTCGTCGAGGTATGCGCCGAACTTCGCGCCCGTCGCGATCATGTTCTGGATGTCGTCACCGCCTGCGACGCGCTTCGCGCGCAACGTCGCGTCCACCGGCCAGGTCTGCATCCACGTCGTGGACTTCGAGAGATCTTTATATTTGATCGCGAACTCGGGCGAGCTCGCGTAGCGGCCAGCCGCCGTGCGCACGCCGTTGTGGCCGAAGAACACGCGGGCGCCGGTCGAATCGACGGACTCGAAGAACAGCGGCAGCTCGTACCAGGCCGCGAACGTGATCCGGAGGAACAGCGACATCTCCGCGCACTCGAGGCTCGGCGATGGCAGCGTCTTGCCCCACGGCGTCGTCACCCTCACCGTGGTCGAGAATCCGTCGAGCGCGGGGATCCACTCGAGCGACTGGACCCACGCCGCGTACTTCGCATCCCAGGTCAGGTTGCTGTCCGCGGACCACGCGAGGCCGGCGGCCTTGGCGGCCGTGGTCGACGTGTCTTCCCACTTGTTCCGCGCGGTCCACACCTGGGTTCGCGACGTGTCGGTGGAGACCAGCAGGCCCTTGCGCAGCTCGGAGTCTTCCTTGCCGGGCGGCGGGGTCGGAAACACCGGTCCATCCATGCCCCATTCATCATCGAGCGAGATCGCGTCCTCCCCCGCACAACCGACCAGCAAGGCGATCAGGACAAGCTTCTTCATGGCCCAGGCGCAAAGCACTGTTTGTGCCGGTCGGACCGGGTGATCGATCGCGCGTTTACAAAAGAAACGAGACACCCGGCTACGCCACTGGCCAGGCCAGCAGTCCTAACATCATCACGGCGTTGCAGCCTCGAGGTTGCACCCATTGCACATGTCGCGCGAGACCAGGGCTATTTCGATCGTGACCGCTGTTATCGGCGTCGCGCTCACGATCGCGCTCGCGCTCGGCAAGGACAACTGGAAGCGCCCGATCACCGAGCCCAACGCCGACGCGTCCTACTACTACGTCTACCTGCCGTCGCTCGTGCTCGACGGCGATCTCGACTTCACGAACCAGTACGCGGTCACCAAGAACTACTACCGCTGGGGCAAGACCCCGATCGGTCGCCCGGCGAATCCGTTCGGGATCGGCCCGGCGATCTTCCAGCTGCCGGTGTTCGTGGTCGGTCACGCGATCGCGAAGCTCACCGGCGATCGCGACGATGGCTTCTCGCGCTGGGAGACCACGCTCGTGATGTGGACGTCGATCCCGTGCATGCTCGGCGCGATCCTGCTCGCGTATCGCCTCGCGCGACGACGCGTCGGTGGCTCGCCGGCGTATCTCGGCGCGGTGGTCGCGGCGATCGCGGGGCCGATCCTCTACTACACGATTCGTCAGCCCGGCTACGCGCATCCGTACGCGACGCTGTTCGCGACGTGGCTGATCGAACGGTGGGATGCGTCGTACGTCGTTGATACGGCGACGGCTCCCGCTCGCGCTTCCCCCTCGCCACCCTCCTCGGGGCACGCCTCGCCGTCGCCGGGGGATCGACCGCGGTCGCTGCGCACGTGGAT
>JACCYD010000330.1 GCA_013696695.1 Deltaproteobacteria bacterium
TTGTTCGCCTCGGTGACCCCGGTGACGTATCCGAAGCCAGTGCCGCCGGCGACCGCGAAGAAGACGCGCGCCGGCTTGCCGCCGGTGATCGTGCTGGCACCGACGCCGCCGCCGGAGGGCGTGCCGCCCTTCTTGCCGCCGCCCTTGATCGGATCCTCGACATCGCCGGGCCCGCCAGGCGCGATCTCGAGGAGGTTCGGCGTGCGCGCGTTACCCGCGGCGGCGCCGGTGATCGGGCGGTTGTTGGCGTCGAACGCGGCGACGTAATAGTGAAGGATCGCGCCCTTGAGCGCGGTGCCGGGGATCGAGCCCGTGTACTTGCAGCTGCCGCTCTTCGCGAGCTTGCCCTCGACGAAATCGGTGGCGCCCTCGGAGCGATACATCACCGAGACCTTCGCCGGGCTGACGTCCGCCGCGAGGTAGACCTCGATCGGCTGCGCGGTGCCGCCCTTGCCGCCATCGGGCTCCTTGAACTGGAGGCCCTTGACGCTCGCGCAATCGACGCCGTCGGAGGGCTCGCCCGGACCGGGGCCGACACCGACGCTGCCGCCGGCTTCGGACCTCGCCGCTTCGAGCAGCTTGGTGAGCTCGGGCGACTTGTACGCCGCCTCGATCTGGATCTTCGAATCGATCTTGACCGCGACGATAAACGCCTTCTTCGCGCCATCGGCATCGCCGCCCGCGAACGTCGTGATGCCGAGGTAGAGATGAAGCTTCGCGCTGACGGGATCCTTGTCGAGCTTCGCCTTGGTGGCCGTCGCGATCGCCTTCTCGAGCGACTTCTTCGCGGCGTCGTAATCCATCAGGTCGTAGCTCTCCATCGCGACCTTCGCGGCCTTGTCGGCATCGCCTTTCGGATCGCCGTGCGCGACCCCGGCCACGAGTAGCGCGGCTGTGATCAGCCATCCCTGACGTCCGGTTCCCATGCCCGCTGATATACCGCAGCCACCCCGTCGATCGCTCGGATTTCGCTCCCGGGCGCCGCCGTCGGGTCGCCGTCGGGTAGATCACGGCTCGACCCCAGTGAAGTCGAACAGGTAGCTGGGTGGCGTTCAGCGGCCGGTGATCACGAACTCGACCCGGCGGTTCTTGGCCCGGCCGTCCGCGGTCCGGTTGTCCTCGAGCGGCTGGTCCTCGCCATAGCCCTTGGGGACCATCCGATCGCTCGTGATGCCCTTCTTGATCAGGTAGGTCCGCACCGATTCGGCGCGGTTTTGCGACAGCTTCCTGTTGAGGGCGTCGTTGCCCTGGCTGTCGGTGTGGCCCTGGACCTCGAGCTTGAACTTCGGGTTGTCGCGCATCGCGAGCGCGACGTCGTCGAGCAGCGCGAACGACACCGGCTTGATCGTCGCCTTGTTGGTATCGAAGAACACCGTCTGCTTGAGCTCGATCTTCTTCTCGGTGACGACGACGAGGTTGTATTTCTTCGGGCAGCCGTCGGGCGCGACGCCGTGCTCGAGCGGGCACTTGTCGTCCTTGTCGGCGAACGTGTCCTTGTCGTTGTCGAGATCAGGGAAGCCGTCGTCGTCCTCGAAGTTGTCCTTGTCCTCGGGATCGAGCGGGCACTTGTCGGCGGCGTCGGCAAGCCCGTCCTTGTCGTTGTCGTTGTCGGGGCAGCCGTCGTCGTCCTCGAACTTGTCCTTGTCCTCGGGATCGTCGATGCACTTGTCGACGCGATCGGCGAGCCCGTCGCTGTCGTTGTCGTCGTCGGGACAACCGTCCTCGTCGAGGTAGTTGTCCTTGTCCTCGGGAACGCGCGGGCACTTGTCGACGTCGTCGAGGATGCCGTCGCCATCTTGATCGCCCGGCTTGGGCTTGACCACGACGACCGGCTGACCGGTCGCGCACTTGTCGCGCGGCGACTTGTCGATCGCGACCTTCGCGTTGGTCTCGGCGACGCGCGCCTCGCGGCGAGCCTCGTAGAAGTTGCCCTCGTCGAGCGCGTGCTTCGCGAAGTCGTTGTGCGATTCGGCCATCGCGAGCTCGACCGGAGCGCACCGCTCGGCGCCGTTGTCGCGCGCGGTGACGATCAGCGACCCGGTCGCCGAGGTCTGGCTGCGCACCGCGCCACCGGCACACGCGGCGAGCCAGAGCCCGGCGAACACAACGATCAGGCGCTTCATTCGCTGTCCTTCGCGGGTGCGACGCCGGGACCATCCTTCGCGGGCGCGACATCGGGGCCGCGCTTCAGATCGAGCGGCCGCTTCGACGGATCCTTCTTCGCCTCGACCGCCGCTTGCTCGGCGAGATCGGCGGACTCGGCGGCGAGTCGGCCGAACCGGTTCGCGCCTTGATAATCCGCGTGCGCCGCGCGCTCTCGCGCCTTGTAGAGATACTCCTTCGCGCGCGTCCAGTAGTACGGCGCGTACTTGTCGGCTTCGGCGAGCCGCGCCTTCTCCACGCGATCGGAGGCCTTGCGCGTGACCTCGCTGACGTACGCCACCGGACCGCATGCGGTCAGAAGGCTGACGATCACGAGCAGAGCGCGCATCGCCGTTAGCTTATCACCGCGCCCGGACTCGTCGCCCGTCGCGTCCGAGCTCGATGGCGATGTAGATCGCGGATCCGAACAGCGCCAGCAAGGACACCAAGAACGCCCAGCCGAGCTGGACGTCGAACAGCGAGGTGCCGCGCTGGGTCTGCCAGCCAAGGTGATCCGCCGCGGTGCCGAGCCGGTTGATGCCGGCGACCACCAGGATCAACAGCACCAGTGCGACCATGCCGGTGGCATAGAGCAGCGCGCCCTGATAGCCGCGCCGGATCAACAGCGCCGCGGTGTACCAGCCACCGATCACGAGGGCCGCGTGGCCGACCATCAGCGGCAGCACCGCGACCCCGGAGAGCTTTTCGGGGTTGACCCAGTACATCCACGACCACGCGGGGTGCACGGCATAGAAGTAGAGGGCGATCGGAGCGACCACGCCGGCGGCGTGTAACAGGACGAGATGAAACGCCGGCGCCGAAAACGGGCCGTCCGCGCGGATCCGGTCGCGGGCGATCAGCGCGAACCCGATTCCGAACAGCAAGTTAACCAGCGCAACGACCGGAATGGCAGCGGCCTCCGCGCCGAACCTAACACGAACTCTCGAACCGTCCCCGTTCGTGACGGGCTTCCACCCTTGTCCGTCGATCAGCGGCGTTCGATCGGAGGCGTTCGCGAACCGGTGTCGGGATCGTCTGACTTGCGAGACTCCGACGGCGGACCGAGCGCCACGAACTCGACGGCCGGTGTGTCGCTGTTGTCGCGCTCTTCACGTGCACGCTTGCGCTCTTCGCGCGGGAGGTTGTCTCGCGCGTTGCCCAGGCGCGGCGTGGAGCCCGGGCGGGCGGTGACGCGCTCACCGGAGTCCTCGAACGCGGGCGGTGGCGTCGGGACGTCGATCTCGCCGGCGACGAACGAGCCATCGACGACCGGCAACGCGGGAGCCGCGGCGACCACCCCTTCCATCGGCGTACCGTCATCACCCGCGGCGTGGGCCTCGCTCGACTCTTCATCGATCGCGCGAACCGCGGTCGACAGCCCGGTGACCACCCACTCGTCGCCCGTTGATGGGGAGGGCGGCGCGACGAGCGCGGACACCGTCCAGTTGTCGCGCGGGTTCGCGGCCACGGGCGTGCGCTCCATCGTCTCGTCGGGCTCGGCGGGCGACGGCGGGCTGATCACCGCCTCGGAGATGCTGCCCGACAGCGCATCCTCGATCACCTCGATGTTGTTCGAGATGCTGACGGCGCCGATGTTGTTGACCGCGGTGTCGATGACAGGCGCCTGCGGGGCCTCCTCGAACACGGTGGCCTCGAAGTCATCGTCGGCCAGGATCTCCACCTTCGGCGTGTCGTCGTCGGCGGCGTCGGTCTCGATCTCGAATCGATCGGCGAGCACCGTGTACGCAGCCCGCAGCGCGCGGCGGGCGGCACTGGCAGTGAAGTCGCGGCGCACGCGCTCGTACGCGTTCTGCGCGAGCCGGTCGCGCAGCGCGGGCTCGCCCAGCAGGCGCAGCACCTTGCGCGCGAGATCGATCGGATCGCCCGGCTCGAACAGCAGCGCCTCGCGGTTGTTCTCGACGACCTGCGCGATCGTCTCGCGGCGCGGCGCAACGATCGGCCGCTTGCACGCCATGTACTCGAGGATCTTGGTCGGGTAGATCACCGCGGGGTTCGGCGTCAGATCCGCGGCGGCGGGAACGACGCACACCGTCGACGTCGCGATCAGGGCCGGCAGCTGATCGTGATCGATCGCGCCGAGCACCTCGACCTTGTTTTCGAGGCCGAGCTCGCGGATGCCCTGCGCCAGGTTGGGCTCGAACCTCGGGGCAAACGTTCCCGCGAGCACGAGCCGCGCGTCGACCTCGCGCGCGATCGCGACCATCGCGCGGATCAACACGCGGATGCCGCGGCCGGCGTCGATCGAGCCGACGTAGAGGATGCGCGGGGGCCCTCCCTTGGGCTGCTCGTCCCAATCGAACCGATCGACGTCGACACCCGGGGGGGACAGCATCACGCGCTCGGGCTTACCGCGGTTCTGCAGCGCCTTGACCGCGCT
>JACCYD010000367.1 GCA_013696695.1 Deltaproteobacteria bacterium
CGGCAACCGATATCCCTGCGACGCGAGCCCGCGCAGCGGTGTTGATCGCGCGAGGCGCGAAGCTGATGCCGAAGCCGCTGTAAGCGAGCCGCGCGCTCTCGCGTGTGTCACCATCACTCGACATGACGAGTCGAGTGACGAGTGGAATGACGAGCGGAGCACGAGTGACGAGTGGGCCGAGGCCGATGCCCGGATCCTGCAACCCGTTCGCCTTTCGAGCGAAGCGCTCGCGATGCTGCACGACCCACGCGGAAACACCCCTCAAATGCGCTGCGTATATACCGTATATACGTAGCCGCCCCGAGGTGGCTCGAGTTGGGTGCGTCAGCGCGGCCGCGCGATTACCGCGAGTCGCGAGAGCACGAGTGACGAGTGGAGCACGAGTGACGAGTGGAGCACGATGACGGCGTATCGAGACGACGAGCTGTCCTGCCCTGCGTGCCGCGCGACGCTTCGTGCGTTTGCCGGGCGCCACGTCTGCGACAAGTGCTACGGCATGTTGCTCGACCTCACGGATCTCGCGACGGCGATCCGCGACATGACGAGCCTCGACGCGACGTTCGAGTTCCACGACGAGCAGCCCGGCAAGCGCTCGTGCCCGAAGTGCCACTCGCAGATGAGCACGCTCAAGCTGCGCATCTCGCTCGACGACGAGATCGAGAAGCCGCGCCCGACCCTCGATCGATGCCCCGAGCACGGGCTGTGGTTCGACAAGGACGAGCTCGCTGCGGTGTTCGAGAAGGTGGCCGGCAAGGGTCTCGGCGGTGGCGGTGGCGGTGGCACGTTGGCGCGCAAGGGCGAGTCCGGACCAAGCGGCAGCTACGGCTGGAAGGGCAAGCACGGCGTCCCCGAGTGGTGGGGCGGTGGTGGTGGCGGCAAGTGGTAGTCGCGTACCAAGTAAGAACCGTCCCCGAACGCCGATGAGAAATCGCGGAGTTGGGGACTCGAAGTCACGGAAGTAAGAACCGTCCCCGCTCCAGGCGCGGTACGAACGGGCATGCGCTGGTTATCGATCCTGCTGGTCGTTGCGTGCGGCTCGCAGTCCGAACCCGTTCGCCCGCCGCCGACAAACCCACCCGTCATCACGGTCACGCCGGATGCGGCGGCGCCACCGTCCTCACCGCCCACCGATGCCGGGCCGCCGATCGTCTCGCCGATCGCGTTGCCGCCGGCACCCGAACACGAGCGGGCCAACAATGCCGCGCTCGCGAAGCGCCTCGATGCCGCGGTCGACAAGGCGATCGCCGAGCAGCAGCTGGTCGGCGTCGTCGTCATGGTCGCGCGCGACGGCAAGCTGGTGTACTCGCGCGGCGCCGGGCTCCTCGATCGCGAGGCCAAGCTGCCGGTGCGCGAGGATTCGATGTTCCGGCTGGCGTCGATGACGAAGGCGATCGTGTCGGCGACGGCGATGCTCCTCGTCGAGCAGGGCAAGCTGAACCTCGACGATCCGGTCACCAAGTATCTGCCCGAGTTCCGGCCAAAGCTCGCGAACGGCAAGGAGCCGAAGCTCACCGTGCGTCATCTGCTCACGCACACGTCGGGCCTCAGCTATCGCTTCATCGAGAAGCCCGGCACCGCGTATCACAAGGCCGAGATCTCCGACGGCCTCGCCGAACCCGGGGCGCCGGCAGCGACCAATCTCAAGCGCATCGCATCGGTGCCGCTGCTGTTCGAGCCCGGCAGCGCGTGGCACTACGGGCTCTCGATCGACGTGCTCGGCGCGGTGATGGAGAAGGCCGGCAGCAACGAGCTGCCGTCGCTGGTCAAGGAGCTCCTGCTGCGCCCGCTCGGGATGGCCGACACGATGTTCGCGGTCACCGATCGCCCGCGGCTCGCGTGGCCGTACGCCGAGGACAAGGCGAAAACGGGCCCGCCGATCCGGATGACCGAGCCGTACGACATGAAGGACGAGGGCAAGGTCGTGCGGTTCTCGCCGGCGCGCATCTTCGACTCCGGGTCGTTCCCGTCGGGCGGCGCCGGACTCGCGGGCACCGCGCGCGATTATCTGATCTTCCTCGAAGCGATCCGCACCGGCGGTGCCGGCGTGATCAAGCCCGAGTCGGTGCGCGCGATGTCGACCGATCAGCTCGGCGCCATCAAGGGGCTCGGCGGTGGCTTCGGCTTCACCTACGGCTTCGGCGTCGTCACCGATCCGGTCGCCCGCAAGACGGTCCGCGGCAAGGGCACGCTCGGCTGGGGCGGCATCTACGGCACTGGCTTCTGGATCGACCCCGAGGCGAAGCTGTCAGTGGTGATGCTCACCAACGTCGCCGGCGACACCCCGTTCGATCGCTGGGTCGAACAGGCGATCTACGCGAAGTAGATCAGAACCTGCGCCAAGATCATCCGTTGGAGCGGTCATGCGATTGGCCGTCGTGTGCGTCCTCGCCTTCACGCTCGCGGCCGACATTGCGACCGCCGGCCCGGAAGCCGACGCCCGCGCCGCAATCGCCGACGCCCACGCCAAGCTCGCCGACGCACGAACGAAGCTCGTCCAGGCCAAGCTCCGCGCCAACGTCGCCGATGATCGCGTGAAGCGCGCCCGCGCGAAGCTCGCCGCCGGTGCCGACCTGGGGGCAGACAACCCTCTCGAGGTCGAGCAGTTCTACGCGGACGCCAACCTTCGCGACGCCCACTACGAGCTGTACGAAGCCGGCAGCCGCATCAAGCTCGCCGAGGCGCGGGCGAGCTTCGTCGAGGCCGACGCTCACGAGCGTGCGGGTCGGATCGGATCCGCAGCTCGTGCCACCCAGCTTGCCACCCAGCTGGCCAACGACGCCGCTGACCCGGACGGGTCGAACCGGTACCGCAACCCCGAGTGGCCTCCGTTCAACGCCACCCAGGCGGAGGCCGTGGACCTCCGCCGCATCTCCTTTGCGCGCGAGGCTGTGCTCTTCCGTCGCTGCTCGTGGTTGCAGCTCGACGTTCGCGTGCAGGCGGCCGACCTCGAGGATCTCGCGATCATGATCGGCACGTGGCGGCTGTCGCGCTTCGAGTGGCGGAGCGGGACGCCGATCGACGGTGGCGAGCACGAGATCGTCGTCCGGATCAAGGGCCGCATCGTCTGGCGAAAGTCGTTCCGGGTCGCCAGCGAGCACGGAAGCGCGTCCGTGCTCGTGGACTTGCTCCCGAAGCCGGTCGAGCTCGCGCGTTGAGCTTGATCGTCGAGCGGCGTGTCATGATCGCCGCATCTTGCGGGTGTGCCTGGTTGCCTTGATCGTCGCGGCGGGATGCGAGCAAGCTCGGCTCGACGACCCCGTGCCGATCCCGATCCCGCCACCGATCCCGATCGATCCGCTGGTCGGCTGTCGCGCCGACAGCGACTGCGAGGTGTTCGTCGGCTGCTGCGCGCATTGCTCGCCGACCGGCGCGGTGATCTCGCTCAACAAGGCCTATACGCCGGTCGCCGCGTTGCTGACGCTGACGTTCTACTGCCCGATGTGCGCCGAGGGCGGTTGCAACACCCGCGCGCCGCAACGCACCGCGATCTGCAAGCGCGGAACGTGTGCGCGGCGGGATGTCACGTTCGCGGATGACGTTCGCACGGTGGCGACCAGCGTCGAGG
>JACCYD010000368.1 GCA_013696695.1 Deltaproteobacteria bacterium
GACCTCTACGTCACCAACGGCTGGATCAACGGCTCGTACGCCGGCAACCAGAAGAACCAGATGTACTTGAACCACGACGGCTTCCTCTACCTCGCCCCGCCGGCCTCGCCCGAGGCGTTCGCCGGCAACACGCGCAGCGCCGCCGCGGTCGATCTCGATCTCGACGGCGACATCGACATCATCTCGAACCAGTTCCGGCAGCCGCCACGCGTGCTGATCAACCAGCAGGCGTCGAAGAACAACTTCGTGCAGCTCCGCCTGTCCTCTGCGAAGGGCAAGAACCCGCGCGCGATCGGTGCGCAGGTGATGATCACCGCGAACGGCAAGCCGCTGCTCCGCCAGGTCACCGGCGGTCGCGGCTACATCTCGCAGAGCGATACGTTGGTCACCGCCGGCATCAAGGACGCGAAGACGGTCGACCTCTCGATCCGCTGGCCGGATGGCAGCGAGTCGAAGCACCCGGGGCTCGCGGCGAACAAGCGCCACGCGATCGCACAGCCTTGAGATCGGCACTCGCGATCGTCGCTGTGTGCTCGTTGGCGGCATGTTCTTCGGAAGCGGAGATGCACGCCGCCAAGATCGAGATCACGAAGCGGTTCACCGACCGGCTGATCCAAGAAATCTACCCGCGGTGGATGCTTCGCAACGGCGACAAGCGGTGTCCCGCCAAGCTCGGCGAGCTCATCGTCCTCCTCGACAACGAAGGTAACGATGACCCGTGGGGCAAGGAGTACGCGATGACCTGCGGGGAGACCGGCATCAAGATCCGGTCCGCCGGGCCCGATGGCACGTTCGAGACGGCCGATGACATCGTCTCGCCGCGACCACAAAAGCCCTGATCGATCGACGAGCGGGACAGACCGCGCCACGGTGCTCGTGCGTCGTCAGTAGGCGAATTGCTGCGCGCCGAGCGGTAAGCCGCCTCGGCCGACGTGCTCATCTGCTCGAGATCGTCGCCATCGATCTCAGTGTTTCGGACATCCGGACCGCCACGACGAGCCCCGAAGCTGCGGTCACCACAGCAACCAACCAGATCGCGGCTCCCACGCCCAGCGCATCCGCAACGAGGCCGGCGAGCAGTGCACCGAAGGCATATCCGAGATCTCGCCAGAGTCGATAGATGCCGACCGCGGACGCGCGCCAGCTCGCGTGCGCGACATCGCCGATCGCCGCGAGCAGCGTCGGATACACCATCGCGGTGCCGATGCCGAGGAGGGCGGCTCCGCATGCGAACGGGGTGAACGAGACGGACGCGGCGATCAACGCGATGCCGAGTGCCTGGACCCACATCCCGGTTGCGATGAGCCACTTGCGGCCGATGCGGTCCGAGAGGGCACCGGTGAACAGCTGGCCGACTCCCCAGACCGCCGGATAGATGGCTGCGAGCCACGCGATCTGTTCGAGCGACAGCTTCGCCGAGGCGAAGAACAGCGGGAACAACCCCCATGCCATGCCGTCGTTCAGGTTGTTGACGAGACCGGCCTGGCTGATCGACGACAGGTTCGGATCCGTGAATGAGGTGCGGACGAACAACGCGCGTTGCGACAACTTGCCGATGACAGCGTGATGGTCTGTCGCTTCTTTGCGGGCATGCCCGTGCGTCTCGCGAACGAACAGTGACAACCCGAGGCCGAGGGTGACGTAACCGATCCCGAGGTAGAACGGCTCGGGCCGTAGCCCGTGGGCCGCTGCGATGTAGCCGGTCGCGAGGGCCGACAGCGCGACCGCCCCGTAGCCAGCGGCTTCGTTCAGCCCCATCGCGAAACCGCGCCGAGCCGGACCGGCGAGATCGATCTTCATGATGACGGTCGTCGACCACGTCAGGCCCTGGCTCACGCCGAGCAACACGTTGACGACGAGGATCCAGCTCCACGACGGCGCCCACATCAGCAGCAACGGCACCGGAATCGCGATCGCCCAGCCGGCGACCAGGACACGCTTGCGCCCGATCGCATCCGACAACCGCCCGGCGAAGTAGTTCGTCAGCGCCTTCGAGATGCCAAACGCGACGATGAATGACAGCACGGCGGCATGCGCTGCGAGCTGGAATTCCTGCTCGGCGATCTCGGGCAGGATCGTTCGCTCGAGGCCGACCATCGCCCCGACAAACGCGTTGACGACGACGAGGAGGGAGAACTGCGCGAGGTTGGGGCCGAGTCCGAGCTGGACGGGCCGATCCGTCACGCGCGACCCTGATTGAACCGCATGATCTCGAGCATGCCGTCGGGCTTCGGCGGAACGGCGCCGCCGACCGCTTCGACGAACGCGGCTTCGTCGAGCGCGAGCAGGCCATTCCACTTCTTCTCGAACGAGATCGTGCTCGCTGGCTTGCCACTCATGCCGTCACCACAGGCGGACCCGGCGAAGTGCGCGGGATAGACCTCGAGGTCACCCGGTAACACGAGCAACTTGTCGCGCACGCTCGTGTGGAGCAGCGCAGCGTTCTCGCGCTCGTGGCCGGGAAGATCTGGCCGGCCGACGGCGCCGACGAACAGCGTGTCACCCGTGCAGACGAACCAGGGCTCCGTCCCGCGGCGCAGATCGCTGACGACCAGACACATGCTCTCGGAGGTATGTCCCGGCGTGTGAAGCACGCGAATGATGGTGTTGCCCAGCTCGATCAGCTGGCCGTCGTCGACCGGCTCGAACGGGAATGCGACGTTCGCCGACCGCTGCAGGCAGTATTTCGCTCCGGTGGCCTCGACCAGCCGCCGCGCGCCCGACCGATGGTCCGCGTGCACGTGCGTATCGAAGACGTGGGTGATGCGCATGCCTTTGCTCGCGGCGAACTCGAGATAGGCATCGACGTCCGCCTCGTGCGGATCGACGACGCACGCGAGCCCCTTGCCGCCGCAACCAAAGACGTACGCGGCGCAGCCGGTCTCGAAACGATAGAACGGTCGGAAGAACATGCCTGCACTATGACGGCCGAGAAGCGCCGCGAGTGGTGCACAGGCGTGACCGTCTTGATAAGCAAAGCTGAACGGTCACCGAGCGCGGGGATGGGCGTGTCGTCGCAACAACGTGATCAGCTGCTGCATCGCAGGCGAGACCCGCTTGTCGCGATGATGGGCTGCCGTGATCGGCCGGACCAGGCGCACTCCCTCGATGCGAACGAGCTCGACCTGCTTGGCGGCCAGATCGGCGGCGGCGACATGCCGCGACACGAACGCGAGCCCGAGGCCGGCCGCCGCGGCCCGAACCTGCGCCTCGGGAGACGGCAGCTCGAAGGCGACGTTCGCGATCACACCGACCTTGGCGAGACCCGCATCGACGTACCGGCGGGTCGCACTGCCTGCTTCGCGCGCGAGGAACGGAAGCGATTCGAGGTCGGCAGGTCGTAACCGCTTGCGGCCGGATCCGGGGGCCATGACGGCGATGATCTCGTCCTCGCCGATCGAGACCTGAAACAGCTCGTCGTGCGAGATGTCCTCCCCGATGACCCCGAGATCTAGCTCGTTGGCCACGAGTGCCCGCTCGACCGCGGCCGAGTTCGCGATCCGGAACTCGAGCTCGACGAGGGGCAACGCCGCCCGAAACGCGCCGAGCGCAGCCGGCACGATGTAGACGCCGGGTGTGGTGCTCGCGCCGAGCCGCACGCGATCGACCTCGCCGGCCCCGTATGCCCGCACCGACTCACCTGCGCGTTCGACGGCCGCGAGCACCTTGCCGGCTTCCTCGGCCAGAGTCTTGCCCGCCGGGGTCAGGAACGTGCGGCGACCGATCCGCTCGACCAGCATCACGCCGAGCTCGTTCTCGAGCGCGCTGATCTGCTGCGACACAGCCGACTGCGAGATGTGGAGCCGCTCGGCGGTCTTGCGGAAGTGAAGCGACTCGGCGAGCACACGGAAGGTCCGAAGTCGCTCGAAGTTCATTCAGTAATGCTTATCACAACTCGTTCTCTGGTTCGATTCGGAGAACGATGCTCGAGCGACGAACTGGCGGCGGTATTCGCCTGGCGGTTCTCCGTCAGGCGAGGGGCCAGCGGATCTGTGCGGCGGCGCGAGCCACGGTGCTCGTGTTGCTGCGCGCCGAGCGGTAAGCCGCTTCGGCCGACGTGCTCATCTGCTCGAGATCGTCGCCATCGATCCGGATGCCGTGGCGCGTGCGATCGAGGATCGCGGCGCACTTGTCGACACCGTCGATGCCAACGCGCTTCGCGAACTCGCGCGGCGCTTCGTCGGCGGACGTTCGCCAGCCGGCATCGCGAAGCCCGACGAGCACGAGCTGCCACCAGTTCGAGACGCGCTGATCGACGGTCTCTTCCCAGAACGGCTTGCGCAGGTGGCGCAGCGCGATCGCGCGACGCAGCGGGCGGAACAGGAACCGCAGCAGCTGCAATGCGACGATCGCCGCGATGAACGCCGACAGCCAGCGCATCAGCTCCGAGGTCGAATTCGACGAAGCAGGACGCTGCGCGCGACTCGACGCCGGCGTGGACTTGGTGGACGAACGTGGTGCGCTCGCCGTCGTGGCCGGTGCCGGCGGTTCCGGTTGCGGCTGCGGCGCCACCGTCGGCTCGGGCAGGACGTTCGGCATCGCGACCGTCGGCTCCTGCGCGATCAGCGGCGGCTCGACGACCGGCGGATCGACGGGCTGGATCGGAGGCGTCGGCGGAACTTCGGGCTCGAAGGTCGGCTGTTGCGGCTCGGGCGTCGGCGACGGGATCACCGGCGTCGGGTTGCTCGGCTGCGTGTTCGACCAG
>JACCYD010000402.1 GCA_013696695.1 Deltaproteobacteria bacterium
CTGGTCCTCCCGTCGAGCCACTGAGATCCACGCTACGGATTCGGATCGACTTGTCGATCCTCCCGATCAGTTTTCTCGTCGAGAACCGTCAGAATTTCCGGGCAAGCTCTAGCTAGCTAATCGACGACGATCACGCGATCGGAACCGCCGCGCCCGAAGGTCTCCGGCATGTACATCTCCTCGGCCTTCGGCGGCGGCACCACGAAGTTGCCAGGCGTCGTCGCGCGCGCGACGTACTGGTAGGTGTGGACGCCTTCCCACAGCAGCGACGCGAACGCTTCGACGCGCTCGTCGCGCAGGTTCTGGTGCTCGTACCAGGGGCCATACCACCACCAGTAGGCGCCCTTCGATTTCTGCTCGTTCGGATCGAGCGGAATCGGGCCGGTCACCGCGAGCGCCGGGTTCATCGCCTCGAAGCCGGCCGGCATCGGATCGACGAGCGCGACGTGATAGCGCCGGTTCTCGTTGACCATGTTGAGCTTCACGCGCACGCGTGCACCCGCTTTGACTCGCCACGTGCCATCGGGATCGCGCGTCACATCCTTCGGATCGTCGACGGCTTCGTACTTGCGCGTGACGACGAACCCATAGTCCGCGGGCTCGAGCTTGAGCGAGGCCGGCGCGTAGGTCATGCCGATCCGGTAGTACAGCCGGCCCTTGCCGTCCTTCTGGATCGTCAGCGCCTGCTTGTCGTGCGCGGCGACATCCTTCATCGGGATTGGAATCGTGAAGTACTCGGTGGTGCGGCCCTTGAACGCGTGGTCGCCGGCGTAGTCCTCGCCGAGCCACACGCGCGCCACGAAGTCGGGCGTCGTCTTCTCGTAGGTGCGGAAGTAGAGGTCCATCGCGAGAAGCGCGTAGGTGTTCTCCTGCGTGTTGAGCCAGCGGCCACGCTTGCGATGCGCGAGCAGCCCGGTGACCACCTTCGGGATCAGATCCAGATCCTTCTTCTCCTGGATCAGCGACTCGAGCATCACCGCATCGACGCGGCGATCCGACGCGAGCAGCAGGTGCGCGCCGTCGCTATAACCGACGGTGAAGTTCGCGGCCCCGGCCGTCTCGCTGACCTTGTTCATCACGTGGCGGAGGATCGCCGCGCGCTCGGCGGGCGCCTTCGCATCGCCGGCCATCGTGCCGAGCAGCCACGCGTTAGCCTCCATGTTCATTTTCTGCGGACCCGCGTACTCGCGCAGGATCCGCTGCGCCTTCGCGATGTCGACGTCGCCCATCAGCTTGCGCGTGTAGAGCGCGTAGGCGCTGATCGTCTGCCGGATGTCGGGGCCGTAGTACGGCGGGTAGTAGTTCTCGATGTTGCGCAGATAGTTCTGCGACCGCTCGATGATGCCGGCTGGCACCTCGAAGCCCTTCGCACGCGCACGGATCAGGCCGTTCGCGACGTAGACGGTGAGGTACGGCTGCGACGGCCGGCCGCGCTCCCAATAGGCGAAGCCGCCGTCGTAGTTCTGCATCTGCGACAGCCGCTCGAGGTCGGTCTTGACGCTGGCCTCCATCGACGACACCGACGGCATGTCCTTGGTCTTGAACGCGGTCAGCACGTCCTTGAGAGCGACGATCGCCATCACGCGCGACGCGCGTTGCTCCGCGCACTCGTACGGGTACTGCACGAGGTAGAGCAGTGCGTCGGTCAGCGACTGGAGATTCGTCGATGCGGTGGTGACCTCGAGGCCGCCGAACGCGGTGATGACTTTCTCCGGCAGCGCGACCGGCTGGCGCGTGGCGCCCTCGTCGATCACGCCGTACGTCGCGAACGCTTCGGTCGTCGCCGGCGTCCACACCGGCAGCGAGACCTCGGCGGCATCGGAGTAGCTGCCCGCGGTGCCGATGATCTGCAGCCGCGCCGTGCCGGCCATCTCGGCCGCGGCCGGGAACAGCACCTCGACGCGATCGTTCGCGGGCACGGTGACTTCACGGCCCGCGCCATCCACGAGCTGCGCATTGGTGGTGCGTGCCGCGAGCTTGACCGTGAACGGCGCATCGGTCTGGTTCTGCACCACGACCGGCAGCTTGAAGGTGTCACCGAAGTTCAAGAACCGCGGCGGGCTCGGGCGCACCATCAGCGGCAACCGTGCGGTCACCGCCGACTCACCCTTGCCGAACTGCTTGGTCCCACTACTGGCGATCGCGACCACGCGATAGCGCGTCAGGTTGTCAGGCATCTTGACCTCGACGGTCGCCATGCCTGCCGCGTTGGTCTTCACGGTGGGTGCGAACGCGGCGAGCGGGTTGAAGTTGGTGCGGATCGCGATCGCGGGCCCGTTCGGTTGCGCAGGTTGATTCGCGCCGGTCGGCGTGGTGGTCGCGAATGCTAGCCGCGCGTCGTCGTTGCTGTCCTTGGCCTTCTCCGACGATTCCTTCTTGGCCATCGGAGCCGCCGGTGATGGTGCGTCTGCCGCGGCGAGTCCCCCGGCGAACCCATCGCCACCCATCGCACCCTCCTCCATTTCGTTCTGCTCGTCGCGGATGCGACTGCGGCGGGGGCTGCCTGGTTGCTGGCGTCCGTTGCTAGCGGTCGCGGTTGCGACGTCGGGATTCGCGAGCTTCACGTAACTGCGCAGATAGTGATCGCGCACGTCGCTGCCACGCTGGCCGTAGAACGCGTCGATCGGGCTGCCGTGCTTGTAGCCGGTGAGCGACAGCACGGCCTCGTCGACGACGATCACCGCGGTCTCGGCGTCGGCGACCGGACGGCCCTGCGCGTCCTTGACGAGCACGGTCAACGACGTGGTCTCGCTCGGCCCGACCTTCGCCGCCTTCGGCGTCACCGTGACCTCGAGCGTGCGGTGCTTCGGCGGCACCGGCAGGCTGAGCGAACCGACCGCGTACGCGGGCCGCTTCGGCAGTTTCGGATCTGGATCGCCCTTGTCATCCAGCCGCTCGGCCATGCCGACGAGATCGACCTGGACGTACATGTTCGGCGTCATCGCATCGGTGATCGGCACCGTGATCACCTTGGTCGGGCCGGTGATCTCGATCCGCTCGGTCTTGACCATGCCGCTGCGGCGCCAGCTGACGATCGCCTCGGCGGGATAGAACGGCGCCATGATCATCACCTCGGCGGTGTTGCCCGGCGTGTACTCCTTCTTGTCGGGGATGAGCTCGACGCGCTCCTGCGCGACGTTGCGCGCGCGCGGCTGCTTACCTCCGGCGACCCAGAACGTCAGCGTGGTCTGGTTCGGACGCTTGCGACTGTCGAGGATCGTCGCGGTGACCTGATAGGTGCCGCCCTCCTTCGTCGCGAAGCTACACGGCGTCGGATCTTTGGCGGCGACGACCGCGCAGGTCTGCGGATCGATCTCCTTCTTGGTGTACTTGCCGCGCTTGTACTCGTAGTCGAGGCGCACGGCCTTGACCTCGATC
>JACCYD010000434.1 GCA_013696695.1 Deltaproteobacteria bacterium
AGATGAAGCGCCAGCCGCTGATACTTCAGCGGGCGCTCCGCAAATACAACGGCCGAGTCGGTCAGCAGCCGCGCACTCCACGTCACCTCCGAGACAAAGTGCGCGTAGCTCGCGGGGCGATACGACGCGCGAAGGACATCGAGCAGCCCCTCGGGGTCCCGGAGCGGGACCCCCTCCGAAATGACATGCGCAACAAACAGACTTCCGTGATGCGCCATCTTCTGCAACTGCGGCAGCGTGTAGCAGCTCAACGCGATTTCCTCGACGACGTGCGAGGTCTGGGTCGCCGGAAGAATCTGAAGAACGTCAGTGTCGGAATCAGGCCGACTGTCCCCCCTTGCTTGGCTCCCGTACAGAATCACAGCACGCGCCGACGGCGACGCGTGCCGCAGGATGCGTTGGCTATCGATACGCACGGCGCACAATCACGGCAAGGACGATCGCGCTCCACGCCATGCCGAGCATAGGAGGGATCGTGATGATGACGCTCCCCAGGTCGCCTGGAGCCGCCAGGTTCGTGTAGCCAAACGCAAAGAACAACGAGCCGGCCGCGGACAGGCACTCCAGAAACGACATCGCTCCAGCCGGCGTTTCACGAACAGTGATCCCGCATGCTCCGCTGACGAGCACGGCGGTAATCCCCAGACAGATCAAGGCTGCGACGGCGAACAAGCGCTTGAGGGACGTCCCTCCGAGCGTGAGGTGCAGATAGGCGAACGACAGCAAGAACCCTGGCAAGTCACGAACGCGTTGCCACCGGCTCTTGGACCTACGCTCGTGACTTCGCCATTTGAGCGCGGCCCGGCGGCTCTCGTAGAGCGCTCGATCACAATAGATCGCATTCCGCCTCTCCTCGTTGGAGCGGAGGATCTGTTCTGCTAGGGCTACCCGCGCCCGCAGACGTCTCTCCTCGATCCCTTTGCGCTTGTCTTCGACGAGCACCCGCAGGTTCTCGGTCGGCACGTCAAAGCCACTGAGTAGTGCGGGCGGATCGATGAGGGTGCGCTGAAGCACAGCGTCCCACGGCGTGCAGTAATGGAACGTGCAGTTCTCGAACGTGCACTCCTCGAACTCCGTGCGAGACATCTCGCACCGGCTGAAGATACAGCCACGAAACGTCGTGCGCCGAAACACGACGAAGCCCAAGAAGCAGCTCGTGAAGTCGCACTTCTCGAACGTCAGCGACGAGATCACTGAAGCTTCGCGGCCATGTGTCGTATGGAAGTTGCATTCGCGGAAGACAACATCCGTGATCGTGGCTCCGGACAGCCGCCAGTAGACCTTCTTCGCATCAAGCTTCCCCCTCTCCCCGTCCTCGAAGGAGAGCCGCGCAAGATCCGCCTTCGTCTCAAACTTGGTGTCGGCTGTCGGGTACGCAATGCCATACGTGGCCCTGTGATGCCGCGGGTCCTTGGGGAACTTTCCCGACGGGCTCTCGGCGTTGGCGCTATCTGCCGTAGGGCGGCTCATTCGACATCCTTCCCGGTGAGGAGATGCTCGAAGCGATCACACTCGGCCGCTACGTGATTGAGGATCAGCTCCAGCTCGCCACGCTCGAGACCGATCGATGGAACCCATGCCTCTCCGATCAGTCGCCCTTTTCGGTCCAGGCGAAAACCGACGATTGAACCACCGCGATTGCGTTCCCACGCAAGGCGGCCAAGCTCGGGGGCGGCGATGATCACCGCTGAACGCGCGACGATGGCCTCCAGATGCAGACCGTCAATCTCGGCGGTGACGCGGACCCGATGACTTCGTTCCAGCCCGACGTCCACGATCACCTCGTCACCTTCAACTTCGAACTCCTTGCCACGCACGAGGCGGCGCCACTCAGCGGCCATGGGGGTCCTCCGTGGCAAGCTCCGTAGCGAAGCTGGAGAGCGGCTCGTCGGCTTCGAGCAGAGCCAACTCGAACTCGTCGGCGCGTCGGGCAACGTTCGCGACCAGCCCGGAGATCCGGGACGTGTCGCACGACGGATCAACGAGCAGCACGTCGCCCTCGACCGTGAAGTTGTACGTGTTCTGTTCGTCGCCTGCGATCGCCCCGATCCGAACGCGCTCGGCGCGCGCCCTCGCGAACAGGACGTGCTGCGGATCGATCTCGTGGTCAGACGTGATCAGGCCGATGGGGCTGATGCAACGAACCATCGGAAGCCGCCCAAACGAACGCACGAACAGGCCCACTGGTTGTTTGCGGGCCCCCACCGCCATCGTGCCGAGCCGGACACCTCGACGCGTCGACTCCTCCCACTTCACGTCGGCGACCGCGGCCAGCGCACGTTCGAATCTCTCGAGCACCGTCAGGTAATGAGAGGCATCGACCTCGAGCGCCTTGATCTCCCCGCGGAGAAGCTCGGGCTGCACGTCGAAGGACGACTTCAACTCTGTGGTGATCGCGGGTAGGGGCGCCGACCCACGAAGCGCCTCGCGGCCGACATCGATCTGGCTCGAGTCGAGCCCCGTTCCACCCAGCTCTTCGTGCATCAGGCGCAGGAACGTATTCATCCGTTCGAACACGCGGCGAACCTGCAACACTTCGACGGTATCGGCGAGGTAGGGGTAGTAAACCTGGAGCTTCTTCTGGGGCTCTGGCTTGGTCGGCGTTCCGTCGAGTCGCCGCGCTGTGTGGGACCGGACCCGATCGATCCGCCCAATTCGCTGCTCCATCGCCGACGGCGTCCACGAGATGCCGTAGTGGTAGATCGCCGAACAAAACGTGTGCAGGTCCTCCCCTTCCTGGAGGACGTCGGTCGTGACGAGGCAGAACGGATAGCCCGGCATCCGGAACTGACGCACGAGCGTCCGGTTCACTCCACCCGCCATCCCCCCCACTGGCACCTGCGAGCCGAGAAGCGTGCCGAAGCTCTTTGTGATCTCCGCGAGCCGCGCGTCACGCGCGGTCGGCTCGTTCACACTGAGGATCAGGTCGAAGTTGTCGGCGAGCGCCGCCAGCTCGTCGAACGCGCCCCAGTCTCGGGCCCCTTCCGTGCGTTGTTGTTCTTCCAGAAGGTCGAGGAAGTCGTCGATCCGAGCGCCCTCGACGTCATCGCCGTCGTCGTCCTCGCTCGCGCCCAGCTCCAGCGTGCCGCGCCGTCGAAGCTGCGTCTGATAGAGGTCGATCGCAGCGTGACCGAGACGCACCGCCGCCGACAACAACGCGCACCGCAACGTCCGCTCTCGGTACATCGCGCGCGCGTCCTCGGAGCGAGTCGACGGGAGAAGCCGCGCTTCGAGTGTTGGTCGCTCGCGTAGCCGGCTGAAGAACGTAGCCACGTTCAACCAGGCCTCGAGATCCGGTGGATTCGTCGCGGCGGGCCGCACCCTCGAGTCTACGTAACGCTCGTGCCACATGACCCGCGCGAGCTCGCGGTATGGCCCGTCGATTTCGCTCAACCACTCGATCGCTGCCGCTTGAACGGCCTCGAAACGCTTTCCGCGCGGATGCTTTGGCGCCCGCGAGAGAAACGCGGCGGACCGTCGGCGCAGCTCCTGAGACATCTCGGCGACGGTCCACGCCCTGCCCGAAACACTCACCGCCGCGGCAAGCCTCTCTGCCACCTCCGACTGGCGGCAGCGCAACAGCCACCCGATGTCGTGATCGTCGAAGTAGGTGCCCTGCCCGGCTGCGACCGCGCGTTGGAGATTTCTCCCGCTCCACACGCCGACACTGCCTCGGCCACGGAAAAACCACGCGAAGAACGTCCCTGTCGCTCGATCGTCAACGTCCGCGGTCTTGGATGAAATCGTTAGTCCGTCATCTATTCCGTCCGCGCGAGCCGCCTGCTTCTCTCGAGCAAAGCGCTGAACTACCCGCTCGAACTGGTCGCGCGCAGCATCCGGCATGTGCGCGCGAAGTCGCTCGAATAGCCAGGCGTCGTACGTATCCTCGAGTTTGCGGCGAAGCTCCTTGACGGAGGCTACGCGGCGCACGAACACGAGGGCCTTCTCGCCGGTCCTCCAAGCATGTCGAATTTGATCGACCAGCGCATCCATCTTCGGATGAGGCATCTCGGCGTTGAAGAGCTGCCGGTAACGCTTCGCCAGATCGTTGATGTCCCGAACGTCGAGACCTTCGCGCTCGGCTGAATCCTCAGTCTGCTCACCATCATCGAAGGTGCCGCGCTCGTCCTCGGTGCGCTTCACCTTGGCGGTCTCGAGAAAGCTCTCGAACGAGGCAAGCATGCCGATCTGGAACCGGTTCCCGAGCTTTCGGTCCCCGAGTAGCTCGCTCACCTTCTTCTGGACGAGCGCCACGACCAAGCGCTCGCGATCACCGCGAATCTCGATCGGTTCATCGTGAAGGGAGACCCCGCCGCCGCGCCATTCACGGCGATAAAGGTTCTTGGTGTGGCGCTCTCCTGCGATCTCCATCGCTGTCACACGCCGAATCAGCAGCGCCTTCGCGAGGTCCTTCTTTCGTCGATCATCGACCTCGCGCTCCTTGAGCTCCTCCCACCCCGCCCCGAGGCCAAAGACGTCGAGCTGATTCCAGAGGTGACGATAGTCTTCATCGATCGGCGTCGCCGACAACAAGAGCAGCCGCCGAGCCCGCAACCCATAGCCGGGGAACAGGCTCGCAGGCAGCGCGGCAGAATCGTCGAGACTCCGCGGCTCGGGATGGCCCATGGTCAGCGCCAGGACGCGGTTCTGTGATGAACCATGCGGAGTGAAGCCATGCTTCAGGTTGTGCGCCTCGTCGACGATCACGAGATCGAACGGCGGCAGCGCGCAGCAGATCGCGCGTGCGATGTTGTCCTTGAACGTGGACCGTCGCAGATCGAACACCTCATCCTTCAGCCAGGGGAGCACCTCGCGCAGCTCGTCACGCATCGCGCGGCCCGCCTGTTCGTCGACCCGTTCGCCGCCCTGGAGCGGCAAACGAAAGCTCGTGAGCCGAAGGATGAAGTCGCGATCAGCGTCGAGGTTCACCTCGCGGACAAAGTCGATCAAGCGGTGACAGCGCGCGGGCGGGCGAATCGAGCGACCATCCACGCCTTTCACCCGTAGGTCGGGGAACCGAACATTGAGCTCGATGAAGTTCCGGAGCTCCTTCTCCCACTTCTCCTGGATGTTCTCCTTCGGCGCAACGATGAGAACTCTGGCGCCAGGCTGGAAGTGGCGAAGCAAGGCCACCACCGCGAGCGCGACATAGGTCTTCCCCATGCCGACTTCGTCCGCGAGGTACGCGACGCGGTTCTTCTCGATCATGTTGTAGAGAGCGACCGCACCGTGGAGCTGCTCGCGCCCGCGCAACTCGGAGCCTTGGCTCGACCCGAGATCGATGAGGTCCTTGGCCGCTTGAAGATCGATCACGAGAGGGCCTCCGCGGGAAGCTGCTTCGCGCGCCGGAGGAACCGATCCTCGAACCAATCGAGGAATGCGGCGAAGTCGGGCGCGTTCCTCGCCAGCAGCACACTACGGAGGGTCAGCTGCCGCTCCTCGATCCGTTCGAGCAAGAGGCGGCCGGTGTCCTCGTGCTCCTTCCAAAGCTCGGGGCACTCGCGGCGCACATCTACGCAAAGCTGGCGAGCGCAAAGCACGATAACAAACCGCTCGAGGGCGTCGTGGCGCTGGTCGTCTTCGACCATCCGCTCGATGAGGTTGCCGAGTGAGTCCACCTTGTTGCCGAAGATCCGATACTCGACCTCCTTGGTCCTCGGTTGTGCGCGGGGAGCTCCGTCGGGCTCCAACATCGCGTCCCTCACCAATGCTCGAACGCAATTGAAGGCGTGAAAGATGCCCGCTAGTCGCGAGAACAATGTGTCGGTATCCGCGGTGCGCGGCGACGCAATCGCTAGCGCGTCGCCCTCTTGAGCTGTCACCGTGGAC
>JACCYD010000444.1 GCA_013696695.1 Deltaproteobacteria bacterium
GGGCAACATCATGGTCGATGTCGGGCGCTCCAAATCTCTGGCGCACCGAGGGAAAAACTTCGCGGGCGACGTCGGGCAGTTCAACAACAAGATGAAGGGCATGGCCGGGCAACCTGGTCAGCCGCAAGACCCGAACGCCCAGCAACAGCCACAGCAAAACGGCCAGCAACCGCAGCAGTACGGCCAGCAACCGCAGCAGTACGGTCAGCAGCCGCAGCAGTACGGTCAGCAGCAGGGGGGATACATGCAGCAGCCTGGAATGCCCGGAGCACCTATGCGTGGTGCGCCCGGAATGCCCGGGATGCCAGGGATGCCCGGCGCACCTGGCCCCGGTGGACCTGGGATGCCGATGGCAAACCCGCCGATCCGGACCAAGGGTTGGTGGATCTTCAAGAAGAAGTTCTGCACGCAATGCGAGCAGCAACTCGATAAGACCTGGGACTCGTGTCCGTTCTGCGTGCAGATCGCGCAGCAGGCCGCGATTCCGGCGTCGCAACGCCAGGCGATGAAGACGCAGGCGTTCGTCATGGATCAACACGGCGGTCCCGGCAGCGTGCAGCTGCTCGGCTGGATCGTCCCGCTTCAAGGTCCGCAGCGCGGCGAGCTGTTCACGCTCCAACCGACGACCTCGATCGGCACCGATCCGAAGAGCACCATCGTGCTCACCGACAAGTTCATGTCGACCAAACACGCCGAGATCAAGGCCGAGAACGGCATCTGGATCTTGCGCGATGCCGGCTCGACCAACGGCACGTACGTCAATAACCGCCGCGTCGATCGCCACGAGCTGGTCGACAACGACTTCATCAAGTTCGGCAGCGCGATGCTCAAGTTCAAGAGCCTCTAGAGAGACCGGAATGTCATCTGTGATTCGCAAGCTCGAAGGTATTTCGCGCGTCGTGATCGTGGGTCTCGTGGTCGCGTTCGGCCAGGTCCTCGTCGCGCATGCGGCACCCGAAGCGGCCACGAGTCAGGTCGAGGTCCTGTACGAGGTCGTGATGCCGGATCTCACGGATCCGAAGCAGGCCGAAGCGGTTCCGATCATCAAGGCCACCGTGATCGGGGCGCCGAACCAGCCGATGGAGAAGTTCGTCCTGGTCGACAAGTCGGCCAAGCCGACGCCGGTCGAGATCAAGGCGTCAAAGCTGACGCCGTTCCTCAAGTCGACCGAGAAGCTCGCGATCGTGATCGTGATGAACGGCTGGGAGATGTGGATCGGCAACGATCGCGAGGTCCCGGCGATCAAGGAAGACGATCCGTCGCGGTATCCCGGCGTGCTCGTCGAGCTGCGGTCGGCGCTCGACAAGCTCAAGTTCCAGGAGTCCGGTCCGCCCGGCAGCCTCGGCATGGTGATCACCTACGGCGATCGGCCGACCATCCGGGTCCCGATGGGCCCGCTCGCCGACATCACCGGCAGCAAGCTCGGCACGCAGCAGGACTACTTCGGGACCACCGGTGTCGAGCTGGTGTCCGCGATTCGCCTCGCGATGTCCGAGCTCAAGAAGGTCCAGGTCTCGCGCCGCGTGCTGATCGTCGTCTGCGACGGCAACGACACCAACAACGATGCCGCGAAGGCGCAGCTGCTCGATCTCAAGAAGCAGGCCGCGCAGGATCAGGTGCAGACGTTCGCGATCGTCTACAAGGCGAAGCTGTCGGGTGAGTCGAACATCATCCCGATCATGATCCCGCAGACCGCGCAGGTGACGACCGCGGAGAACATCGCCGCGACGATCGCCAACATCCTGTCGCGAATGGATGATCGGAAGTATCTCGAGTTCCCGATTTACAACCCGAAGACGGAAACGGGGCTCACGTTCGACGGCAAGGCGCACGATCTGATCGTCCGCGTCGACAAGGAAGAGTCCGAGGTCACGCAGGTCCAGCTCAAGGTGTGGAACCTCCCCAGCGGCGGCGGGTTCCCGTGGCTCGTCCTCATCGTCGTGTTCGTCGTGCTGTTCCTGCTGATCTTCGTGATGGTCAAGATCTTCAAGAAGAAGCCCGTCGAGGCGCCGGCACCCGCACCGATGATGGCGCCGATGCCGATGGACGCACCGAAGCCGATGGGGCCGATGAAGACGGTGATGATCGGCCAGGGCGGCGACGAAGGTGGCTTCCCGGTCGTCGGCTGGCTGGTGCCGCTCAACGGCCAGCACGCGTATCAAACGATGCGGTTGCGCTCGAGCATGACCAAGATCGGCACGGCGCCGCCGGCCGACATCGTCATCAACGATGGCTTCATGAGCACCGAGCACTGCCAGATCAACTGCTCGCCGCAGGGCTTCACGTTGATCGATGGTGGCTCGACGAACGGCAGCTACGTCAACGAGCGTCGCGTCACCGCGAAGCACGATCTGGTCGATAACGATCTGGTCACGTTCGGTAAGACGAACTTCAAGTTCAAGTCGATCGTTTAAGGGACGCGTCGTGGCCAAGAAGCAGAAGGTCTGCGGTGGCTGTCAACGGGTGATGTTGCCCGTCTGGACGAAGTGTCTGTTCTGCGGCTGGGCGCCGGTGGCGCGGCTCGAGTTCATCATGGGACCGCTCGCGAGCCAGACCATGCAGCTCACCGAAGAGGTCACCACGCTCGGGTCGGTCGCCGGCAACACGGTCGTGCTCGCGGATCCGGCGGTGTCGCGCAAGCACGCCGGGATCCGGCGGGTCGATGGCGGCTACGAGCTCGCGGACCTCGGCTCCACCAACGGCATCTACATCAACGGCCGAAAGCTGCCGAAAAAGATGCTCGAGCAGGGCGATATCATCCGCATCGGCAACACCGAAGCGGTGTTCAAGCGCGAGTAGCGCGTCCCCGATAAATCCGCAGCCGCGGACGGGACTTCGATCCGACATAGGGGGTCGGCCGAGACTGGCGCCGGACGCCACACCCCGGTACCATCCGGAACTCCATGGCGCGCCTCCTGTTTCGGGATAGCCAGGGCCGTGAGGGCACGGTCGAGCTCAACCCGACCGAGACCGTCTACGTCGGCCGTGGTCTCGAGTGCGCGATTCGCACGGACGACGGCATGGTGTCGCGGCGGCACTCGCAGGTCCGCATGGAAGCCGGCGTCTGGGTGATCGAGGATCTCGGCAGCGCGAACGGCGTGTTTCACAACAACAACCGCGTGCAGAAGGT
The DNA here is from genome assembly GCA_013696695.1 of Deltaproteobacteria bacterium. Classification (GTDB taxonomy): domain Bacteria; phylum Myxococcota_A; class Polyangia; order Haliangiales; family Haliangiaceae; genus JABFXX01. The sequence continues at coordinate 3,131 of JACCYD010000444.1, forward strand.
CGGGCTCGGTCACGGCGACATCGTGCAATGCGGGTCGTTGATGATTCGCTACATCGACGAGCAAGCGGCGCAGAACACGCCGTCGCCCGTCGCGCAGCCATCGCAACCGCAGCCGAAAAAGGGCGGCACGATGGTGATGGCGAAGCACGACACCGGCGGCGGAACGCCGAGCCCGGGTCCAGGGTTTACCCCCGCGCCGGTGAGCCAGCCCGCGTTCGGCGGCGGCTACGGTGCACCACCGCAGAGCTTCAACGCGAATGGTCCGGCATCGGCATCGCAGCCGCAGCCGCAGCCGGGCTTGCCCTACGGCGGACCGCCGTCGATGCCCGGTGGTGGTGCAGCACGTAGCGGCTTCGGCGGATCGGCGGGTGGTGCGGCACCCTATGGCGGACCGCCGGGGATGCCGAGCGCGGCGCCTTACGGTGGGCCACCCGCGATGCCGGCGGCGAATTCTCCGGTGCCGTCGACGACGCTGCCCTATGGTGGGCCTCCGGCGATGCCCGGTGGCGGGATGCCAGGTGGTCCTTCGCCGGTGATCCCGGGCAGCAACGGCCCGCCGGCACCGGGGTTGCCGTACGGCGGACCGCCGGCGATGCCGAAGGGTGGCGATCCGAGCATGTTCGGTCGCGGTGGGCCGGGGAGTGTTCCGGCGGCCAATGCGCCCGCGGGACCGCCGCGCGATGCCGCCGAGAACAAGGTCATGGTCGATCTCGGGCTCGAGGTCGATCCCTCGAAGCTAGAGGCCGATCTCAAGTCGCTGCGCGCAGACGTCGAGAAGGCGAACGCGAGCTTCGAGCGCGAAGTCGCCGACGGCAAGCGGGTGCGCGCCGAGGCCGCCACGCTGCGCGAACGAATTGAAGAGCTGCGCGCCGACAAGGAGCGCAACCTCAAGATCGTCGCGCAGCTCAAGGCGGAGCGCGACGAAGCGGCCACCACCGCATCGCGGCTGTCGGCACAGGTCAACGCCCTCGAGGAC
>JACCYD010000520.1 GCA_013696695.1 Deltaproteobacteria bacterium
GTGCGCGGGTCGCGCGGTCGGGGCGAGAGAGAGCCGCGGCCCTCGGGCGGACCCCGGAGCTGGGGGCCCACGAACCACCTCACAGGAGACCACGAACATGTTGATCGCTTATCAAGTTGCACTGGAAGTCGTCGTCGAGCTGAAGCCCCTGGTCGCGCAGATCGCGCAGCAGGACAACACGCTGGCCAAGCAGCTCGTCGACGCCGCGAGCAGCGTGGTGCAGAACCTCGCGGAAGGCGTTGGTCACCGCGGCGGTAATCGGCGAGCGCGCTGGGACATCGCCTTCGGCGAAGCGCACGAAGTTCAAGGCAGCCTCGATCTCGCGAAGGCCTGGGGCTACGTCGCGGATGATTCGGCAGTTCGCGCGAAGCTCGCGCGGCTTCTCGCGCTGTGCTGGGGCCTCACGAAAGGCGCTGGCTCGCCGAAGCGTGCAGCACGCTCGAAGTCTGGCGCCTGATCTTTAAAGTCGTCGGTTGTTCGATCGGAGCCCCGCTGATCGCGGGGTCACGCCCCGCTGATCGCGGGGTCACGCTTCACGGGGGCATCACCGTGGGATCGTTGGGTGTCTGCATCGAAACGACAAATCGAAGCGTTCGCCGATCCGAGCTCTCGGTTAGGCCGAACGAGCTCGCCGGAAGAACTCGGCGTTCCGCGCGAGGTCGCCCTTGTACTCGGTCGGCAACGAATCCTCTGGATAGATCGCGGCGACCGGACACTCGTCCATGCACGAGTTGCAGTCGATGCAGGCGTCGGGATCGATGAACATCTGCAGTCCCGGAAAGCGCTGCGGGCGATCCGCGATCGGAACGCTGCGCAGCTCGTCCAGCGGTACCGGCCCGACGATGCAGTCGACCGGGCACGCCGAGACGCAGGCGGTATCGCAGGTCGCGACGCAGGCTTTGGTGATCACGTAGGTCATACCCTCGTAGAGAGCAGCTGACGTGCCGAGTCTAAACGATTGAAACAATGTTAAGTTCGTTCCGAGAACACTGAAATATCAGTGACGGAACTGGTATTTCAGTGTCATGGTTTGCTGATGAGCCGCTTGGCGCTACTCGGAGACGACCTCGCGGTGATTCGATGACGCGCGATCTGGTGCTGCTCGGAGACCTCCTCGCGGCGACCAAGGATGCGCATTCGCCTCGCGCACTTCTTCAATCGATCGCGACGGTGCTGGGCTCACGGTGGCCACTCACGCGCATCGAGCTGCGATCTGCAGGCCTGGTCGCCGAGCGCGCTGGAACCGAGTGGCGGCTGATCGAGACGCGCGAGGTTTCGGCGACCGCGCCCGAGCGCGCGAGCTCACCGGTCGAGCTCGCCAGCTCGTCGAGATCGCCGGTCGAGCCGGCCATCTCACCGAGCTCACCGGTGGAGCTCGCCATCTCACCGAGCGTCGAGCTGGCCGCCGAGTTTTCGAGAGCGCTCGGTCACGTGATCACATCGGTGTTGCGTCATTGCGAGGTGGTGCATCGAGTTGCGCAACTCTCGCGACGCGCACACACCGAGAATCGCGACCTGCGCGCTGATCTCCAGCGCCTCGGTGCTGGACCCGAGATCATCGCGCGAAGCACGGCGATGCGCGGTGCGATGTCGCGCGCCACGCTCGTGGCGCGGCACACGAGCAACGTGTTGCTGCTCGGCGAGTCGGGTACCGGCAAGGAAGTGGTCGCGCGCGAGATCCATCGCTTGTCGGCGCGCAGCCATCGGGCGCTCGTCCAGGTCAACTGCGGCGCGATTCCCGCGGGACTGTTCGAGTCCGAGCTGTTCGGACACGAGCGCGGAGCGTTCACCGGAGCGGATCGCAAGCACGTCGGTGCCTTCGAGCGAGCACACCGCGGAACGTTGTTCCTCGACGAGGTGGGCGAGTTGTCCGCGGCGGCGCAGGTGAAGCTGTTGCGCGTGCTGCAGGAGCGTCAGATCCATCGCGTCGGTGGCGAAGCGCCGATCGATGTCGACGTGCGGTTGATCGCGGCCACGAATCGGTCGCTCGCTGGGATGGTCGAGGAGGGGACGTTTCGCGAGGATCTCTACTACCGCCTCGATGTCTTCGCGATCCAGCTGCCGCCACTGCGCGAGCGGAAAGGCGACCTCGGGCCACTTGCAGCCGAGCTGGTGTCTCAGCTGGCCATCAAGCTCGGTGTCGCGAAGCCAGCGATTCCGCGCGGCGTCCTCGCACGGCTCGAGGCACACGACTGGCCGGGCAACGTTCGCGAGTTGATGAACGTGCTCGAGACCGCGTTGATTCTCGGCGACGGCAAAGCGCTCGAGCTTCCCGAGGAGCTCGCTCGGCGATCGCGTCGCAAACCACCAGGAAGCGATTTCAAGGCGGCGGTTCGCATGACGATCGAGAACGCGCTGCAGACGACGCGCGGAAAGATCTACGGTAAGGGTGGCGCCGCCGAGCTGCTGGGGCTCAAGCCCGGCACGCTGCAGAGCAAGATGGTGAAGCTCGGGATCCAGCGCGCCGCATTCACGTGATCGGCTTCGTCACCGTTTTCGACGAGGCTCGCCGGTGGACTGCGCGACCTTGCGCACGACTTCACGAGCCGGCTTGTCCTCGCGCATGCCCTGGAACGACGCAGATCATCAGCGGGGACTGCGTTGCGGCGAAAGATCAGACCAGCACGAGGTCAGTGCGCGGGAAGTCATTACCTACGCATAGGAGGGGGCGACCGGTGGTCTTCGCGATCGCATAGGTAAGGCAGTCACCGAAGTTCAGCTTCGCTGCGTGACGGCCACGCCCGAATTGCAGCCACGCTTCCATCGCGACACCGAAGTGTGCGGTTGTGAATGGAACTACCTCGATCCCGACCTCCTGGACCAGCCGAGCGAGATCCCCACGTGCATCTCGACGAAGCCGCGCAGACAACACGATCCCGGTCTCGACTAACGTCGGGGCTCCGATCGCGACTTGCGGTGCTGCGCCGAGCGCGGAGATCAACTCCTCGTAGTCAGGCTCTTGTAGTGCGATCGCCACCAGCGCCGAGCTGTCGACGATCATACGCCGTCCTTGCCGTAACCGAGAATCGCGTCCTCTTCCTTGCGCGTCAGTCGACGACCGCGCTCGCTGCGCGGAATCTTCGGCCACATCTCGCGCTCGAGAAACCCTCGCAAGCGTTGTGCGCGATCACCTTCGATGGCTGTCATGGCAAGCCTCGCCTTTCGCTCTTCGAGAGCCCGACGAATCGCTTCTGTCTTCGTTTCACCCGTCAGCTGAGCGAGCTCGGCGGCGAGCCGTTCGACCGCGGCGTTCTTGATGTTTAGAGCCACGGGTAGAAGTCTACCCAAAAGGTGTAAAACGTCCATCACAGGTGTAATTCCGGATTGAGGTGGCCGACTGCGCCGTGCGGGGCTACCAAAACGAAGGTCGGCGCGACGACCGCAGGGAGGGACGGTCGCCGCGCCGATAAATCAAAGTCCGCCGGCCACCTCGAACGCGAGTGAGGCCGGCGGTCGTGCCGAGTGGTGGCTCGGACACGAAGCCGTCAGCGTTTGGCGGCGAGCGTGGAATCACCTTTGATGTCGAGGAACGGTTCGAGCCGCTTGTACGTTCGGTAACCGAAACCTTTGACTCGCCGGAGATCCGCAGTGCGCTTGAAGCCGCCGTTCTTCTTGCGCCACGCGACGATGCGATCGGCCTTGGAGGGCCCGACGCTGGGAAGGAGCATGAGTTGCTCCTCGGTGGCAGTGTTGAGGTTGAGCTTGCCGCTGACGTCCTTCTTCACGATCCGGATCGGCTCGGTGTCAGCGCCCCGCGCAGCCGTCGACGCAGGCGCCGAGGGCTTCGCGGGCGCAGGCGTGGTGACGGGCGCGGCGAGTGCGCGCGTGGTGGTGCCCCACGTGCCGCCCATCGCGAGGACGAGCGCGCCGATCGCGAGCACCGGCGCGATCGGCCGAAGAAACCTGGTAAGCGAGGTCATGATGGCTAGTTCCTTTCAGTGAATCGAACGCGACGCGCGCTCAGAACGGCGGTGTGTTGACGGACGCCGAAGCCTGCGGGGCATCGCGCCCGGCCATGGCAGGCGGCACGGCATCCGGCGGCCGCTGCATCTTGCGCAGCTCCTCTTCATCCATCTCGCGGAGATGGAGCTCGCCCGATACCGGCCAGGCATCGAGCTTGATGTTGATCGAGTTATCGCGATTGCCCCAACCGGTGCCGACTCGCATCAAGTACGAGCTGCCGTTGGTCTTCGGAACGCGACCGAGAATCTTGAACATTCGTTTCTGCTGCAACACGAGAGTCTCCTTCCGACGCGAATCGAGAGCGCGTCGGATGAGGAGTCAGCAAGCTCGGTGCCACGGATAACCTCGCGAATGTTCGCGTCGAGGTGTCCGGCAATTCCGGTGTGCGGACAGACCGTCCGCCGCGCGGACAAAACCGGACGTCAGCGACCGATCGCGACGTCGAGGCGCGCCGGCTTGGTGCCCGCGACGGTGACACTGCGCTTCGTCACGATCGGCGCGCCGTACTTCAACGGCCCAGTGCCCTCGTCCGCCAGCGGCGCTTGCCAGACCGTGACGGTGTACGTC
>JACCYD010000525.1 GCA_013696695.1 Deltaproteobacteria bacterium
TCCACATCGAGTACATCAACGGCAAGCCGGTCACCGTGATCGACACGGTCGTCGCGGTGTGCGGCAAGGTTCCGCGGCCGAGCGTCGTCTACGTGCTCACCGCGAAGAACATCGATTACGAGTGGGAAAACCTGAAGCAGGATTTCATGCCGCTCATCATCCAGACGGTGAAGAAGGCGCCCTTCTGATATGGCGAACCCTCGAGCCCAGAGTCCTCGCCCCGGTGGCGGCACGTCCGCGGCCGCGCCGCGCCAGCGGATCCTGCGCATCGGTGTGCTCCTCGGCGGCAAGATCGTCGAAGAGCGCCTGATCCGCGAGCGCGTGCCGGTGACGATCGGCCAGTCGATGAAGAACACCTTCTCGATCCCGATCGACGGGTTGCCGCTCGAGTTCACGCTGTTCGCGATCGACGACGGACGCTACTCGCTGCGCTTCCTCAGCAAGATGGAAGGCCGGCTCTCGGATTCGGGTGGTCAGGTCGACACGCTCGAGGCGCTCAAGGCGAAGGGCGCGTCCAAGGCCGGCGAGTACTACCAGGTCGCGTTGTCGGATTCGGCGCGCGGCAAGCTGTCGCTCGGCGATCTCACGATCCTGTTCCAGTTCGTCACCGAGCCACCGCGCCAGCCCAAGCCGATGCTGCCGGCATCCGTGCGCGGCACCTTCGCCGATCGCTTCGATCCCCGCCTGATGGTGATCGTCGGCTCCTCGATCATCCTTCACTTCATGGTCGTGATCATCGCGTGGATGGGCGACATCGAGAAGGATGGCCTCGCCGAGAAGGCGTACGACCTCACGTTCGAGCCAGAGAAGTATCAGGTCGAGCTCAAGCCCGAGCCCGAGCCGGTCACCGATGCAGGCTCCGCCGCAGGCAGCGACGGCGAGAAGAAGCCCGACGTCAAACCGAACCCCCAGCCGAAGCCGGCCGGCAACGACGGCGGTCGTAACGAAAAAGATAACGTCGCGATGGACGAGAGCGACGCGGCCGCGTTCGCCGACAAGCTCACCGTCGAAGGCAAGGACGGCAAAGATCCGGGCGACATGAGCTCGCGCAATCCGAACACCGATCTCAACAAGCAGATCGACAACGTTCGCGAGGGCAACAAGACCGTCTCCAACGGCGGTGGTACCGGTCGTGGCTCGCGCGGCAACGGCGATCCGAAGACCGGCACGGGCACTGGCCCGAAGATCGATGGCCCGGGCGGCATCGATAGCGCGGGTGGCGGCAAGGTCGCAGAGAAGGGCCCGGCGGGTCGCATCTCGGTGTCCACCAAGACGGCGCTCGATGAATCGTCGCTGACGGCGGACCTCGTGCTCGCCAAGATCCAGAGCGTCTACATGGCGGGCCTCAAGCGCTGCTACAAGAACTACCTGAACAAGGACGCGTCGGCGCGCGGCAAGGTCGTGTTGAGCTTCACCGTCAACGAGTCGGGCTCGACCGTCGGCGGCAAGGCGAACGGCTTCGCGGATGAAGTCGATACGTGTATCGGCGCGCAGATGGGTGGCTGGCGGTTCCCTGTCCCGAAGGACAAGGACGGCGAGAAGACGTCGGCCGGCTTCCAGATCGCACTGCAGCTCGTTCCAGACTGATCGTCGTCGGTTGTCCGCGTCCGCGATCGGATTTCGGACGCTCCGGACAACGCGTAACGAGATCTCGCGCAGTTGTCGCGGCACACGTCGTGCTGTTGCTCCCGTCGCGAAGGAGTCATCATGCCCGACGTGTCTTGTCCTGATCCCGACGAAATGGTCAGCCGCGCGATTCTCGCCGAGGAGCTCAAGAAGGAATTCGAGAGGTTTCGCGTCGAATTGAACGCGGATTTCGCGCAACACCTCGGCGCATACGAGGAGGCTCAGCGCCTCGAGCGCATACAGGAGAATCGGGTTAACGAGGAGAACCTGCTCGCGGGCATGAGGGCGATCCTCCAACCTGTCGAGACGCAGGTTGCGGGCCACGAGACACGGATCGTGCGACTCGAGACCCGACCTGCAAAGCGGCGTGCTGCTCCCAAGCGCAAGCCAAAATAGATCGGCGACGCGGATTTCGGGGCGACGCGGATTTCGGGGTCAGGCACAAGTTGCACAAGTTGCCTCGTTAACGCGTCTCGAGATCTCGCGTGCTTGTCGCGGCACATGCTGCTGTTGCTCCCGTTCAAGAGGAGTCATCATCCCGACGACGTGTCGGTCGCGAGTAATCACGATCCCGTGTTCTGGACGATCCGAAACGAGTACTTTTTCCGCGAGTCCGCCAGGAGCTCGCGAAGCTGGTATGCAGACCTCGCAGCGGCGAGGTCGCATGAAGAATCGCTTCGCGCGACGGAAGAATTTCGGCGTCGCACGCAGGAGCTTACCCCCGACGCGAACCGACGCGCTGATCGTGAGCTTGCGAGACGTCAGCGACTCAAGGCGCGACTTGCGAAGCGGCGTGCGGCTCCCAAGCGCAAGCCAAAATAGATCGGCGACGCGG
>JACCYD010000536.1 GCA_013696695.1 Deltaproteobacteria bacterium
AGCTCGATCCCTACCGCGCCACGACGCACAACAAGGGCATCATGAATGGCGTCGATGCCGTGCTCGTCGCGACCGGGCAAGACTGGCGCGCGGTCGAAGCCGGTGCCCACGCCTACGCGTGCCGCGACGGCACCTATCGCCCGCTCGCGATCTGGCGCGAGCGCGACGGCGGGCTCGAAGGCGAGCTCGGGATGCCGCTCGCGGTGGGCACCGTCGGAGGCGCCCTGCACGTTCATCCGAGTGCGAACCTCGCGCTCGCGCTTGCCAACGTCAGCCACGCCGATCAGCTCACCGCGCTCGCCGGCGCCGCCGGCCTCGCCACCAACCTCGCCGCCCTTCGTGCGCTCGCCACCGAGGGAATCCAGAAGGGCCACATGGCGCTCCACGCCCGCAAGCTCGCCCGCATGGTAAAGGAGACCCCGTGATCCAACGCCTCGGAGTTGCTCGCACCCCCGCGCTCGCCGTCCCGCTCCCGCCATCGCTCGAGCTCGAAGCTTGCTACCGCTACTGCGAGGCGCTGGTCCGCTCGCGCCACCATAACTATCCGGTGGCCTCGATGTTCGCGCGCTCGGAGCTGCGCAAGCACATCTTCGCGCTGTTCGCGTTCGCGCGCACCGCCGACGATTTCGCCGACGAGCTCGCGTACGAAGGTCGTCGCGCCCGCGAGCTCGATCGCTGGGAAGAGCAGCTTCACCTCGCGTATCGCGGCCACGCCGAGCATCCCGTGTTCGTCGCGCTGGCCGACACCGTCGACAAGTTCTCGCTGCCGATCACCGAGTTCACCGAGCTGCTGTCCGGATTTCGGACCGATCTCGAGCGTCGCCGCTACGCGACGTTCGACGAGCTTCGCAGCTACACGCGTACCGCCGCCGAGCCGGTCGCTCGCTTGCTGCTCTACATCGGTGGCTATCGCGCCCCCGAGCTGCATGCGTATGCCGAGGATCTCGGCAGCGCGATCGCGGTCGCTCGTCTGGTGCAGGATGTGCCGTCGGATTGGCAGCGCGGTCGCGTCTATCTCCCCGCCGAGGATCTCCGTCACTTCGGCGTCGTCGAATCGGACATCGAACATCGCCGCGTCACGCCAGCTGTCGGTGCTCTGGTTCGCTACGAGGTCGCTCGCACGCGCGCGCTGTTCGAGCGAGCACGGCCGTTGGTCGATCTGGTCGGCGCGGATCTCGCCGTCGAGCTCGCCCTGACGTGGAACGGCGGCATGCGGATCCTCGAGAAGATCGAAGCGGTCGGCGATCGTCTGTTCGCGGAGCGGCCATCGCTCGGCAACCGCGACAAGGCACTCGTCCTCGCGCGTGCGATCAAGTGGCGGGGCGAGACGCTGCCGCCACGCACGCTGCACTTGCTGTCGCGCGTGCTCGATAAGGCCTGAGCGCCAGGCGCTGGCTGATCGCGAGCAACCCCACGGTCAGGCCGCGGCAGCGATCTGGTCGACGACGTCTGCCAGGTGACGGCTGACCGCGACCTTGTGCAGACACACCGGCATGCCGATGAAGGCGAGGCCGACCTTGTAGTCGTCGCCATCGTCCTTGAGCCACACGCCTTGCGCGCGGAACCGGTACGACAGCTCGCCGATCTCGACGACCATCTCGATCTGTTCACCGCGCGCGATGTACGGCGCGTTGCGAACGACCATGCCGCCGAGGCCGAGCTCGACGAGCTCGACGCGATCGTTGATCCGATCACCGCGCATCACCGCCGTCATCCGCACCGGCTCACGGCGGAACTTGCGGCTGACGTGCTTGGTGCGTTCGCCCTTCGTAGGCTCGAACCGGGCCTCGAGGATGGTGACGAGCTCGATCTCGTCCCACTCGAGACCGACACCCAAGGCGCACTTCCCGATGAGGGTGCGGTATTGGAAGACGTCCTCGAGCATGACTGAGGAAGTAGCATTGCCCGTGCCACGTATCCGCGCAGATCGCACAGCGCTAACGAGGCGAAACCGCGCGGGTGCCCCCCCAGCCGGTAGCCCCAGTAGTCGGGTGTCACGTCACCAGATCGGGGAGTCGTTCACGATCGGCCGGGAGTTGTTGCCTCCGAGACACTCCGACCATGTATCCCCGTGTAACAAGGTGCGGTCAGAAGTGCCGTTGTGGCTTACATACAAGTCACGTCGTGATCGCCTCGGGTCGCTGGCGCATTGCCCTGGGTAGTCGATGGACCTGTTCGCTCAAAACGCCCGCAAACGCCATGTCGGTCAACCCCTCGCCGAACGGATGCGTCCGCGCAGCTTGGGGGAAATTGTCGGTCAGACCCACCTCGTCGGTCCCGGGCGCATCCTGTCCAACCTCGCACCGGGTCGCGCCATCCCGTCGCTCATCCTGTGGGGCCCGCCCGGGAGCGGCAAGACGACCTTGGCGCGCCTGCTCGGCGACGTGCTCAAGGCTGAGCTCACCGCGCTGTCCGCGGTGGAGGCCGGCGTCAAAGATGTGCGCGAGGCGATCGCGAAGGCGGCCACGCGGCGCGATCAGTTCAACGCACGCACGCTGCTGTTCATCGACGAGATCCATCGATTCTCCAAGACGCAGCAAGACGCGCTGCTCCCTCATGTCGAAGCCGGCACCGTCACGCTGATCGGCGCGACCACGGAGAACCCGAGCTTTGGCGTGGTCGCCGCACTGT
>JACCYD010001257.1 GCA_013696695.1 Deltaproteobacteria bacterium
GCCCGAGCCTGCTATCTCAAGCAGAATCCGTAACGAATTCGGCTAGTTAGTTAGAGCGGGAGAAGGGATTCGAACCCTCGACGTCAACCTTGGCAAGGTTGCACTCTACCACTGAGTTACTCCCGCAATGGCAGGGTGCTTTTCTAGCGGCACCTTCCCGGACTGTCAAGCCGCGGCCCTAATTCTCGTGGATCGAACGCAGCTCCCGTGGCATCGGATACCATCGATCCACGCGGAATTCGGGGTTCCGCCTGGGGGAGCATGTCCGAGATCAAGCAGCGGTTTGCGCTTCATTACGACTGGGCCAAGCACCGCCGCGTGATCGCGGGGCGAGAGGTGATCTTGCACTGCCACCACTACAACTCCCGCATCCAGCACACGGTGGAGAGCGCGGCGGGGATCGACGGCAAGCAGATCATCCGGGGTTGCGCGGAGGCGGTGTTTGCCGAGCACGTCGCGAACGCGTTCCTGACGTGGGACGACGTCGAGACGAAGTGGAAGGTGGCGGCGGGGCTGTACGCGCATCTCGGGTTCGGGGATCTGGACATGCGGAAGGTCGGGGAGGGCCGGGTGGAGGCGCCCGCGAGCCACTTCGTGGAGGGGTGGAACGCGGGGTTTGCCGGCCGGACGGATCCGGTATGCACGATGACCGAGGGGTACCTGGCGGGCGCCCACCTCGCGGTGACCGGCGAGACGGTTAGTTATCGCGAGACGGCCTGCACGATGGGCGGCGCCGAGCGCTGCGTGTTCGAGGCCGTGCGGGGCGTGCGCGATCCGATCGGCCGCGTGGAGCGCAACGCGGTGGCGTTCACGCCGAAGGCGGCGAGCGCGTTTCCGAAGCCGCGGAACATCGACGGCGAGAAGATCGTCAGCGCGTTGGTCGACATGCCGATCCACGGCAACAACGAGGGGCTGATCCCGGCGTTCGGCGTGTACCTCGCGAACACGCCGGCGGACTTCTACAACCTGGTGTGCATCCGGTTCGTCGAGGAGATGACCGCGAAGGGGCTGGGGCGCAACGCGCAGCGGCTGCTGGTCAGCGACGCCGAGACCTGCGCGATGAACACGTTCCGCGGGATCATGAGCTCGCCCGAGTGGGACGGGCTGGTGGGCCCGATGATCAAGGACACCCCCGACAAGCTGTACGGCATCGTCGCGGTGTCGAATGCGCTCGGGTGGGGCAACTGGTACGTGACGAGTCACGATCAGCAAGAGGCGCTCCGCATCGAGAGCGTGACCGGCTACGAGGCGCTCGGGTTTCGCGAGCTTCGTGGGGCGGCGACCGATCCGCAGTGCTTCATGTTGCGCGGCGTCGCGGCCGGGATCATGGCGCTGGTGTACGGCACCGGGACGGTGGCCGACCGGTTCGGTTCGTACGCGTCCAAGGAAGCCGATTGCATTTGCAGTGGGAAGGCGAGCTGCAGCTTCGAAGTCTTGCGCTCGTGATGGCCGCGCTCCCCTATCGCGAGAAGGTGATCGCCTGCGAACGGGGCGGGACGTACAAGTATTTTCTCGCGGCGGAGCGTGTGGGTGATGTGTGGGCTGCGGTCGTCCGGCGATATGGCGAGATCCAGAAGGACGCCGCGCGTGCGACGATCGAGGTCGTGACGAAGCCGTTCATCGTGCGCTCGACGTTGCTCGGCAATCCGCTCACGGTGTTCCGCAAGCGCGCGTGCACCGCGGCAGATATCGAGGAGCTGCACGCGCTGCTCGAGTTTCGCGAGGTGATGGATGGGTGAGTTTCCGGGGTTGCCGATCGGGCGGCTGACACTCGACTCCCAGCTGCGCATCGCCGAGGTCGATGGCGTGTTCGCGCAGGTGTTCGGCGTCGGCAACGAGCTGGTCGGGCGAGCCTTCGACGATCTGGTGTCGGATCGCGATCCGCGAGGTGCGGTCGCGCTCGCGGGGGCGCTGACGCGGTATCGCGGCGGGATCGTCGATCTGCCGCTCGTGATCCACGCGGGTGGCCAAGATCGCGTGGTGCGCGTGCGGCTGCTGCAGATCGACGGGCGGTTCGTCGCCTATGTCGAGCCCGGCGATGTCGAGGGCACGCAGACCTACGAGCTGGCGTTGACCAAGCAGCGGTGGAACGGCGTGCTGCAGCGATCGGACGAGGGCATCGTGCTGCTCGATCAGACCGGCACGATCGTGCTGCACAACGCGAGATTCTTCGAGCTGATGAGCTTTCGCACGGCGCACGGCGTGTCGCTGACCGAGACGGCGCTCCAGAGGCGCGAGCTCAGGAAGCTGTTGTCCCCGGATTTCGGTCGGGTCGCGGACATGATCGCGCAACTCGCGAGCGGGGTGGTCGAGGAGACCGTGGTGCGCGTCGATGTCGACGGCCGCACACTCGAGTTCGAGGGCCGCACGTTACGGATGCTGTTGCGCGGGAACGTCGAGACGTTGGTGCTGGTGCGCGATATCAGCGAGCAGCAACAGATCGCTGCGCGCGATGCGCTGATCAGTACCGATCTCGAGCAGGCGGCGCGGTTTCAGGCGGCGCTCCTCGCACGCGCGCAGGTGCCGCCCGGCCTCGAGCTCGACATCACGTATCGGCCGCTTCACCGGGTCGGCGGCGATGTCTACGACGTCAGCCTGCTGCTCGACGGCACGACCCGACTGTTCATCGGCGATGCCACCGGTCATGGCATCACCGCGGCGCTGAGCACGATGCTGATCATGAATCAGTGGGACGCGATCAAGCACTCGCTCGGCTCGCCGTCGGCGGTGCTCGCCACGCTCAACGATCGGGTGACGCACACGTATCGCAAGCTGTCGGTGATGTTCACCGCGGCAGTGGTCGACATCTCGCGCGATCGCCGGAGCATCAAGTACGCGTGCGGCGGGCATCCGAGCCCACTCGCGTGCATGGGCGGCAAGGTCACCGAGCTCGGCGAGGGCGGCACGGTGCTCGGCGCCGCACCGGATCAAGACTATCCGCAGTGGTCGTTCAAGACCGACGACTGGACGTGGCTGATGATGATCACCGACGGCATCAGCGATGCGCGCGATGCCAATGGCGATCTGTTCGGCGAGGAACGCATCGCGACGGTGGCACTCGAGGCCATGGAGCGCGGGCGCGGGATCAACGCGAGCGTGATGGCGCGGGTGGACAGCCATCTCGACATGCAGGCGGCGGGAGACGACATGACCATACTCACCGTGCGACCGGTGGGCCGCCAGTGACGCGGTTTGATCACTCGCCGATCTGACAGTAGCGATAGTCCTCGCCCGGATCTTCCTGGCCACCGATGTCGGTGCTCGCGACCACGCCGGTCAGCGCGGTGCAGGCATCGTCGGTCAGGTAGTTGCGGTGGACGTTCAGCTGCGTCAGGTGCTTGAACGCATCCGCGTGGGCAACGATCGCGTTCGCACCTTCATCCGTCATCTCACCGAGCGACAGGTCGAGCGTGGTGAGCTGCTTCAGCAGCGGCGACTTCGCGAGGTGCGGGATCAAGCTGTCGATGAACGGCGAGTTCGCGAGCGCGAGGTGCTTGACGTTCGGGATCGACTTGCCGTCGAGCAGCGGCAGTACGTCGTCAACCGTGCAGTTGGCGCCGTAATCCTCGCTGCCACCGAACCGTAGCAGCAGGGTCTCGAGCTTCGGCCACTTCGCGCCCACCACCGACTTCATGTTGTCGCTGTTGAAACCACCGGTCCACACCTCGAAGTGGCGGAGGTTTGGCAGGTTGATCGTGCCCAGGTTCATGTGGCCGAGGATGATCTCGAGGTGCTCGAGGTCGGGCATCCGCGCGTACACCGGCTCGAGCGTGTTGAGGTGCGTCCACGAGATGTCCCAGTAGTCGCCGCGATCGAACACCAGCTTGCGCAACGTCGCCGGCACGCCGTACTCGACCATCGCCTCGACGGCGGAATCCCACGTCGGTTCGCCGTCGTCGTCCTCGAAGGCCGCCAACCTCAGGTTGCGGACGAGCTGCGCTACCGGCAGCGGCCGCAGCTTCTGATACATCTCGCCGAGCTCGATCGCCGCGTCGTCGGAGCCGAGCGTGACGTCGTAGAGGAAGCCGCGGCGCCACTCGGCCGAGAAGCCCTCCGCGCCGGCGAGCCCGCCGAGCCACTCGGCGTCGTGCTTGGCGTGGAGATCCGCGATGCGCGCATCGAGATCATCTCCGCCACTGCTCTCGCGCTTGAGCTGCGCGTTGATCAGCTCGCCGCGCGGATCGCTCTGCTGGATCAACCAATCGGCGTAGACGGAGTAGTTGCCCGCATCGTCGGGGGTCTTCGCGATCAGGGCTTCGAGCTCTTGGTTGCGCGCCATCCCGATCCGATATCACGCCGGAATCTGCGGCCGCCTCCGGATTTCCGTTCGTTCTTCAGTCGCCTTCGTCGCTGTTGCAGCTCGGCTTCGCCGCTCCGGTGTCACCGACTGGCGCCGCGAACGCGACCAGATCGAAGGCGAGGTTGTCCGAGCGCATTCCGGCGGGCCCGATCAGGCCGCGGGCCTCGTCGGGCAGCGTGCCTTGCCACACCAGCTTGTCGTCCATCCAGGCGCGCAGCTCGTCGCCGGAGATCGCCGCGCGCAGGGTGTGCGTGTCACCGGCCGCGAACACCGGCACCAGCGACAGCTTGGTATCGCGCGTCGCCTTGACCTTGGTGTAGCCGCCGGCCCCGCAATCCGCGTGCGTCCGCGAGCCGGGGTTGTGCTTGATCGAGACGTCGATCATCGGTGCCTTGCCGTCGTCGCTGCGCCACATCACGTAGACCAGGTTGCAGCCGTTCGCGGCGCGCAGCTTGAGCCCGAGTTGCCGGCGCTCCTGACCCGACGCGAGCTTCTTCGCCCCCTCGGTGATAGCGCCGCGATAGACGAACGTCATTGCTGCCGCATCACCCGACGAACCGAGCGCGACCGCGCGCGTCGCCGGGTCACTCACCTCGCTGCCGACCGTCGCCGCGCCCTTGGTGACGCACAGCGGATCCGTGATCGGCTCGAGCTTGCCGACGGTGCGCTCGGGCGGCGCCTGCGTCTTGCTCCCGCACGCGGCGAGGAGCACGAGGAGCCCGACGTTCATTTGCTGCCCATCACCTGCGTGAGCGCGGCCACGTGCGCCTCGTGATAGGCGCGCTCCGCGCGGATCTTGATCATGTCGAACCACACGATCTGCTTGTAGCGCTTGCTGTCGTCGCCGCCGATCCGATCGAGCATCGCGATCTGCTTCACCAGATCCGCTTCGAGCGCTGCGGTCTCCGTCGCGCGACGAGTCGCGGTCTCGACCAGCTGCTTCAAGCGATCCGCCGTCGCATCGACGGTCAGCGCATTGCGGCCACTGCGCACGAACCGGCGCCGGCCCTCGGCCGCACGCGTGTTCGCGCCGCCCTGAAAGATCACGCCGAGGTTGACCCCGACCGACAGCACCGCGAAGTACGGCGATGACGTGTCGGCATCGACCGAACCATTCAAGAACTCGTCGACACCCACGCGCACGCTGACGTCGAACGCGCTCGCGCGGCGCAGCTTCGCATCGTGGCGCTCGACGTCTTCATCCGCGTTCTGGAACGAGGCCAGGTTCAGCGTGCCACCGGCGGGGCGGGGCAGGATGCTCATCGCCTGGTGCGTCTCGGTCGACATCCGGCGCAGCTCTTCGATCCGCAGCCGCGTCGCCGTCGCTTCTTGCACGCCGAGCCGGCGCGCTTCGAGATCGGCCGCGACCGACTTGCCGATCTTCTCGGCCTCCGGCAATGCGCCGTCGAGGATCTTCGCGCGGGCCTCGAACGCTCGAAACAGCGTCTCGCCGCGAATCTGCTCGAGCGCCGTGTGCCGCTTGCACTCGGCCCTCGCACGCCCGCGCCGCTGGACGCCTTCGTAGACACCCGACAGGCTCCAGCGCACGCCGCCGATGAAACGCAGGTCGCCGGGCTGATCGCCGGGTTGCACCGATTGCGACGACTGCTCGATGCGGCCGACGCTCATGAACGCCTCGGGCGCCATCAGCACGGCGCTCTCGGCTGCCGCGACGTTCTCGATGAACTCGCAGTAGCCATCGTTGGTCTGGGCATCGGCGCCGGCGATGCGGGGGGCGACGACGCTCAGGAGCGCGATTACAGCGAGGCGCATGTTGTTGGCTCGTGATCAGATGAAGAGAGGTTTGCCACCGACGAACAATACGTCGCCCGCGGCCGCATCATCATCATCGTCGTCGAGCTTCATCTCGATCATTTGGCCGCGGAGCATCTTGTCGCGCTGCGGATGCTTGAACTGCACCTCGCCCGGCAGCACATCGATGATCTCGCCGACGTGGTAGCAGAACACCATGCCGACCTTGCAGGCGTAGACATCGGTGCCCTTGTCGGCGTTCGACAGGTTGCTGAAGGGCACGAACGCGACCGCAGCGCCGTCCTCGACCGCGCGCAGGTACGACGACTTCTTGAGCGAGCTGACGATCTTGTCCTGGCGCCCGAGGCTCGACTTGATCGTGTTGCGAGCTTCGATCGACTTCGCGAGGTCGAGCCGCGACGCCGCGTACTCCTGCTTGATGCGCAGCACCTCGTAAGACAGCGCAGAATCGCCATCGACGTTCGACAGGATCGCGTCGAGCGACTTGGTGGTCGCCTCGAGCTCGGCCGCGCGGGTCTCGAACTCGGCCTGGCGCTCGGCGAGCGTGAGGTTCGAGCTGGTGAGCTGTGCGAGCTGGACGCCACCCGACAACATCGCGTTGCGGTCGATCAAGCCGGCCTGGTACTCGAGCGCCATCCGCTTGCGAGCCGAGCCGGCGTACGCCGAGTTCTGGCTCTTGATCTGGCGCCGCGTGGACGCCGCGTTGTTCGCGAGCTCGCGCACGCGACCGAGCGCCGCCTTGCGACCATCGAGGTCCATCTTGATCGCCTTCGCGAACTCGAGCTGGAAGCTCTGCTGCATCGCGATCGAGCGCTCGGCCTGGTTGAGCTCGTCGGCGAGCCGGTCGCGCGTGTTCTGCTGCTCCGAGAGCTGCGCCTGGAGCGCGACGACCTTCTCGTCGGTCGCCGCAACCTGCATCGGCACCACCCACGAGCTCGACATGTAGAAGAATGCCGAGTTCGCGATGTAGCCGACCAACACGATCACGATGATCGTGAGGATCGCGAAGCCGAGTAGCTTGTACGCGTTGACGATCAGCTTCTGCGGGTTGGTCTTGAACAGCTCCCTCGGCTTGCCGAGTCCGAGCTTGTCGAACACCGCCCACTTGTTGTGGGTTGCCGGCTCCGGCATGGTCGCGAAGTCACCGATGGTCGCATCGACGACGGGGACGCTCGCAGCCATGATCGGCGCGGGCGAGGGCAGCGTCGGGGCCTGCTTCGCGATCGGCGCCGGCATCACGATCGGGGTGACGCTCGCGGGACCGAGCGGCATGAACGCCGGCGGCGCGAGCTTGGCCGGATCGGCGGGCGCCGGGTGCGGCACCACCGGCTTGGTCACCGGATACGCCGCAACGGGGAACGCCATCGCGGGGGCAGCGGCCGAAGCCGGCGCGTACGCGGCCATGGTCACCGGCTGCGAGCTCTGCGCCGTCAGCTGGGCCGCCATCCGGGATGGGGGCGCGGTCGGCGTGGGCGCGTGGAGTGGCGGCAACGAGAGCCTGGGAGCCGATTGCGCACCGTGCAGCGCGGGGACAGGCACCACGGTGTGACCGCTGACAGGCCCTGGCACCTGTCGGGGAGACGGGGTCGAGTACAGGGTCTGCGCGCCGATCGGGAGCGCTGGGACTGGGGCCGTTGGCACCGCACCGGGAGGTGTCCACCCCGTGGCAACTCGAGCCGCCGCCGCCGATTTCGGGGCTGGCGCGGGGCGTCGGGCAATGCTCGTTTCGAGCGACGCCATCGAGAACGGCGTGGTCGGCTCGTCACCGTTCTGCGGCTTCGCCTTCGGCGGCGGCAGGACGGTATTGTCGAAGTTCTTGAGGGCGTTCGTGGCCGACGCTTCGATCACGAGCGCGTGGGGATTCGCGGCGACAACCGCAGCGATCGCACGAGGCTTGGTGAACGGAATGACATTAGGAGGCGTCGTCCCCTTCGCCGTCCGGGTTCCTGCGATTGAAGGAATTAGCCCTTCATCACGCTGGATGCGCGACCGTACGCCGACGTCGACCTGCGTCCGTTCCTCGATGCCGAACTCGCTGAAGTCGCGAGGCACCTTTGGAATAGAGCGGAGCGACCCAGCATTCTGAGCGGACAGTTCATTCGTGCCGTGGCGTTTTCTGCTCATAACCGCATGAACGATTGGTGCAAAGCACTCGCCATCGGGATCGCGTGGCGAAGCCGTGGATCGCTAGTGCTGACAACTCGATTCGCCTGAGCAAGCACCCCCCACTGCGTCCCGCAGTCCCCGATCCGAAACGCGTGCAACTACCAGGAAGGCATTGCGCAACTTGCGCACAGCCAGTGGTCTACACGCGGCGCGCAACTTGCTCGTGGTTGCGCAAGCGCCCGTGGAAACGTTCCCGATCTATCTCTTCATCTTCATCGTGTTCCTGAACCGCTACGTGTTCGGGTTCTACCTCACGGTGATCCGACGCAAGTCGATCGATGAAACGATCGAGGGCTTCGAGCCGACCGTCACCGTGGTCGTGCCGCTGTTCAACGAGGGCCGCTCGATCTACGACACCATCAAGGCGCTCGCAGCCCTGGAGTACCCGGGCGAGAAGCTGTCGATCACGATCGTCGACGACTGCTCCACCGATGACAGCTACACCTGGGCCTGCCGCGCGGCCGAGGAGTGCAACACCGTCCTCGGCGGCCCCCACATCCGCGTGCTCCGCAACCCCACCAACATGGGCAAGCGCAAGGGCATCAACTACGCCGTCCGTGAAGCCACGGCCGAGATCATCGGCAGCGTCGACTCCGACGTCATCATCTACCCGACCGCACTCAAGGAGCTGGTCGCGCGGTTTGTCGATGACACGATCGCGGCGGTCGGCGGTCGCGTTCACGTGTCGAACCCGAACCAGAACTGGCTGACCCGCCTCCAGACCATCAAGTACTACTTCGGCCAGGAGCACCTGAAGAACCTCGAGCGCGGCCTGCGCTCGGTGATGTGTCTCTCCGGCTGCCTCACGGCGTATCGCCGCACGGTGCTGATGGAGCTCGAGCCGATCCTCGAGAACCGAAATCTGATGGGCGTTCCGATCAAGTACGGCGAGGACCGCTTCCTCACCCATCAGATCGTGAAGCACGGCTACCGCACGGTCATGACCATGAAGGCGATGTGCTTCACCAAGGCCGCGCACACGCTTCAGGGTTACTTCAACCAGCAGCTGCGGTGGAAGCGCTCGAACATCGTCGACTTCGTGGTCGGCGTCGGGCACGCGTGGACGCTGCATCCGCTGCTCTGCCTGCAGTACCTGTCGATGCTGCTGCTCCTGATCGTCTATCCGTTCGTCATCATCTCGCACGTCACGCGCGGCGACTTCTTCGACCTCGCGATGTTCCACGTCGCCGTGATCGCGCTGTTCTCTCTCGTCTATTACTTCGCACCATCCGTACGCGCGCTGCCGCCATGGCTCCGCGTGCATCCGATCGCGTTCCTGCCGATGGCCGTGCTGATGCCGGTCGCGTATCTGCTGCTGACGCCGCTCGGCATGTTCACGCTCGATAGCTCGTCGTGGGAGACGCGTGGACACGCGGGCTCGCCCACCGGAAACGAGCACATCGCACCGGTCGCCGCTGGAGGTTCCAAGTGATCGTCGCCGCTCACCAACCCTCGTACCTGCCGTGGCTCGGCTATCTCGACAAGCTCGCCAAGGCCGACGTGTTCGTCGTCATGGACGACCTCCAGTACGAGGCGCAGAACTTCCAGAACCGCAATCGCCTCAAGCTCGACAAGGGCCCGCAGTGGGTGACCGTGCCGCTCGTTCGCGCGACGCAAACCGATCGCGTGTGCGATCGCCGGATCGACAACGCCGGTCGCGGCGGTCGTCACCACTGGCAGCGCCGCACGTGGCGCACGCTCGAGGTCCACTACGGCAACACCCCCGGCTTCGAACGCCACGCTCCCGAGCTCGAGGACGTGTTCGTTCGCCGCTGGGAGTCGCTCGTCGAGCTCGATCTCCACATGCTCGACCTCGCGCGCCGCTGGCTCGGGATCAAGACGCCGATCCTCCGCGCATCGTCACTCGGCCTCTCGGGCGCGAAGACCGATCGGATCCAGGACATGTGCAACAAGCTCGGTGCCTCGATCTACCTGTCGGGGCGCGGCGGCTCGACCGGCTACCTCGACACCGATCAACTCGCGCGCGGCGGCATCACCACGATGTGGCAGCACTACGCGCACCCGACGTACCCGCAGCGCTACTCGCACCTCGGGTTCGTCTCGCACCTCGGCTTTCTCGATCTCGTCCTCAACACCGGCCCCGATGCCGCCGCGATGTTTTGCGGCGCCTCGCAGCAGCTACAGCTTCAGAAAGGTCAGTCATGAACCGCCTGCTCAAAGAGAACGGTCGCGTGCTCGCATTCGGCGCACATCCCGACGATCTCGAGATCGGTGCCGGCGGCCTGCTCGCGCGACTCTCGCAAGAGGGTGCCGAGGTGACGATGGCGGTGGTCTCGATCCCGAACAACACCGAGCAGCGCAAAGCCGAAGCGCGCCGCGGTGCCGAGATCATCGACGCCGACAACCTACGCATCCTGTTCGAAGAGAAGCCGTGCCGCGTCGAGGACATCCCGATGCACGAGCTGGTGCGCCGGATGGATCAGATCGTCGGCGACGTGCGCCCCGATCTGGTGATCACGCACTCCGCGTTCGACCTCCACTGGGATCACGGCCTGGTCAATCGCGCGACCGTGTCGGCGCTGCGCCGCACGCCGTGTGACCTGCTCGCGTTCCTGTCGTCGCCCGAGATGAACGCGCAGTCGCGCGGCATCGGCCAGTGCTTCGCGGACATCACGAGCACCATCGATCTGAAGATCGAAGCGATCCAGGCGCACGCCTCGCAGATCGCCCGACTCGACCTCGAGTCATCGCGCGACCTCGCCCGCGCGACCGGCCGGATCAGCGGCTACCAGTACGCCGAGGCGTACGAAGCACTTCGCGTCCGCATCTGATCTAGTACGACGAACACACACATCGACTCCATCGCGTGACGCAGCTGGTCAGCCCGTATTGAACAACGGTCGATTGCACTCGGGTCTTTACTCATCGGATCGCCTTCATTACGCTCGCGGCCAAACCTGGGGGGTCTCATGCGTAGCTCTGCGTTCGTGTTCGCGTCACTCCTGATCGCTTGCGGCGGCACCGAAGCTGGTGACGACGATATTGGCCCGATCACCGAGGACGAGCCGGTGTTCACCATCGTGTCGAGCGACATCACGGTGATGCCCGGCGAAGAGTTCACGAAGTGCTTCTACTTCACGACCCCGAACACCGACAAAGTCGTGATCAACAAGTGGGTCTCGGATATGACGCCGGGCAGCCACCACATGATCATGTTCCGCACGATCACCGGTGACCAGCCGGCGGACGGCACGGTCGATGATTGCAGCGGCAGCGTCGCGGTCCCGATCTACGGCACCCAGCTTCCGCACGAAGAGGTCGCGTTCCCCAGCGACGATGGCAAGGGCA
>JACCYD010000587.1 GCA_013696695.1 Deltaproteobacteria bacterium
GCAGTGCCGAGCGTGAGCTGCGGGCCGGCGAACGAGCCGCCAAGTGATCCGCCTTCGAGCTGCTTCATGATCTGCCGCGAGCGCACGATCACCGAGCCCGGCAAGCCGGCGAGGCGCGCGACGTCGATGCCGTAGCTCTTGTTCGCGCCGCCCGGCACGACGCGGCGGAGGAACACGATCTCCCCCGCGTGCTCGCGCACCGCCACCGAGACGTTGCAGATGCGCGGCCGCGTCTCCGCGAGCGCGACCAGCTCGTGATAGTGCGTGGCGAACAGCGCGCGCGCACCGATCGCATCGTGGAGGTGCTCGCACACCGCCCACGCGATCGACACGCCGTCGAACGTGGACGTGCCGCGACCGACCTCGTCGAGCACGACCAGCGAGCGCTTGGTGGCCTTCGCGAGGATCGATGCGGTCTCGCGCATCTCGACCATGAACGTCGAATCGCCGCGCGACAGGTTATCGGCGGCGCCGACGCGCGTGAACACGCGATCGCAGACGCCGATGGTGGCGGACTTCGCGGGCACGAAGCTGCCGATCTGCGCGAGCAGCGAGATCTGCGCGACCTGGCGGATGTACGTCGACTTGCCCGCCATGTTCGGGCCGGTGATCAACACCAGCTGCGCCACGGCTTCCGGATCGAGCTTGCAATCGTTCGGGACGAAGCTCCCGGCCGGCAACATCGCCTCGATCACCGGATGGCGGCCATCGACGATGTCGAGCACCAGCGAATCGTCGACGACGGGCCGGCAGTAGCCCCGCTCGGCCGCGACCTGCGCGAGCGACGCGCAGACATCGAGCACCGCGATCGCGGCGCCCGCGCATGAGATCTGCCGCGCGACGCCCACGACCGCAGCGACCTCGGCGCGAAACAGCTCGGCCTCGCGCGCCGCGAGCGTCTCCTCGGCGGCGAGGACCTTCTTCTCGAGCTCGGCCAGCTCGGGCGTCACGAAGCGCTCGCCGTTCGCGATCGTCTGCTTGCGGATGTAATCGTCGGGCACCCGCGCGAGGTGACTCTTCGTGATCTCGATGTAGTACCCGAACACGCGGTTGTAGCGAACCTTGAGGCTCGGGATGCCGCTGCGCTTCTGCTCGCGCTCCTCGATGACGAGGATGTCTTCCTTGCCGCCATCGGCGAGCCGGCGCGCGTCGTCGACGATGGTGTCGTAGCCCGCGCGGATGACGCCGCCATCCTTGAGCAGCGAGGGCGGCTCGTCGACGAGCGAGCCTTGCAAGCGCTTCGCGAGCGCACCGAGCGCGCGATCCGCGCAGGCCTTGAGATCGAGCAGACGCGGGATCCAAAGCGCTGGCTCGTCGCCGCTCGCCGGCGCGGTGCCAAACCCGATCGCGCTGAACGCGTCGGCACCGGACCGCACCAGATCCATCAGATCGGGGAGCTGCGCGATCGCATCGCGCAGCCGGCCGAGATCCCGCGGCGTGGCGACGCCGAGCGTGGCCTTGCCGGCGAGCCGCTCTAGATCCGCGACGCGGCCGAGCTGCTGCTGGATCGAATCGCACAGTGCGGGCCGCTCGACGAGCCACGCGACGCCATCCTGGCGCCGGCGAATCGCCGCGATGTCGACCAGCGGATAGAGCAGCCAGCGGCGCAGCATGCGGCCGCCCGGCGCCGTGGCCGTCTGATCGATGACGTGGAGCAGCGAGCCATCCTTGCGCTTGCCGATCAAGGTCTCGACCAGCTCGAGGTTCGCGATCGCGGCCTCGTCGAGCACGACGCTATCGCCCGGGGCATAGATCCGGAGCTGGGCGATCGGCAGCGCGCCCGTCGGCTGCGTGGATCGCGCGTACGCGACGACGCCGGCGGCCGCCCGCGCCGCGAGTGGATGATTGGCGAGATCGACGAGCTCCTCGACCGGCTCTTCGCCGCGTGTGCGCCGGCGATTCTGCGTGGCCTCGGTCTTCGTGCGCCGGTCGCGATCCGGCGATGGCAGCGTGGGATTCGCACACGCCTCGTCGACGACGCTCGTCCACAGCGGGCCGAGGATGTCTTTTGCACCGGCCTCGTCGGCGATCAACGGCGTGGCATTCCACGCCACCTTGATC
>JACCYD010000602.1 GCA_013696695.1 Deltaproteobacteria bacterium
GATCCAGCTCTCGCTCGAGTACGATCCGCACCCGCCGTTTCAATCCGGTCATCCTCGCGTCGCGGATCGCGCGCTGGTCGGACGCGTCCGCGAGCAGCTGGCCGCGCGCTACGACGAGCGTCGCGAGCAGCTCGAAGCGGTCGCGAAGAGCTGGTAGCTACGCGATCAGGCGCTTCGAGTCGTCCGGATAGAACGGCCCGAGCGGCACGGTCGGCGCCGGCTTCGGCAGCGACGGGGTCTGCAGCTTCGGCGCCCACCGGTCCCACGACCCCGCCGGGTTCTGCAAGCCAGGCCGCGAGGCGGCAGCGGCAGTGTTGAGCGCGATGCCACCCGTGACGGTGGCGAGATCGGTCGTCGTGAGGGTCTTCATGGCCTGAATCCAGGAGCAGCCCTCGTGCCACCTCGCCGCCGAATCCCGTCGCGGAGTTAGCGGGTGCCGCGCGTCGCCCGCGGTTGGCGGATTGCCTGCCGTGGGTTTCGCACGTCGTCAGCGCCGTCGCGAGGCGAGTCGCGGTGTTAACGAGCGGCGTGCGTCACTCGCGGTTGGCGATTGCCTACTGCGAGTGAATTCGTCGAGTGTGCCGATGCTAGGCTGACCACGTGCGGCTCGCTCTTGTAGCAACGGTCGTCGCGGTCGCCCCCGCGTTCGCCGACCCGTGCCCGCATCCGCTCGAGAAGCCGCCGTGCACCGAGGTGGTCGCAACTGCCGTCGAGACATCGCTCGTTCACACGGTTCCGACGACGATGCCGCGAGACAAGCTCTCTGCATTTCTCGTAACCGCCGCCGAGAAAGCTGCGAAGGCCCGGGACCGGACGAAGGCGATCCCGCTCTACCAGGCACTGGTCGCCGCGCGCGGACCGGCGAGCGCGGAGGCCAAGACCCTCGCGACGCTGTGGACGCTCGCCGGTCAAAACGAGCAGGCCGTCGAGGCGTGGAGCGCGTACGCGGCTGCGGCGACCGGCAAAGATCGCGAGCACGCGCGCTCCGAGATCACTCGACTCGGCGCTGCGCCCGATCCATTCGCCGATCGCTTGAAGCTCGCCGCGCTGACCACCGAGGCGAAGCAAGCGTTCGCGCTCGGCCGCGCCGCGTTCCGCAAGACGCAGTACGGCGACGCGCTCGTGTATTTCCACATCGGTGTCGCGCTCGCTCCCGATCTGCCCGGTTTCCTCCGCGAGCTCGGCGCCACCTACGACAAGCTCGGCGCCACCGCGCAGCGCCGCGAGCTGTACCGCCGCTACCTGGTCCAGCGCCCGTTCGGCGGCAACGCCGATGCCGTGCGCGGCGAGCTGACGAAAGCTGATCTCGGCTCGCTCACGATCACCTCGAGCCTGCCGTGCACCGAGCTGTGGGTGAATCGCCAGCCCCTGGCGAAGGCGCCCGCAGGTGGCATCGCCGTCGCGCCGGGGCAGTACAAGGGCCTGTGCTTCAACCCGAGGTACGAGATGGCGCTGTTCGAGTACGCCACCGTCGAGGCGGGCAAGCCGGCGGCCCTCGCGTTCACCTGGGCGATCGTCGAGAACAAGCTCGAGAAGCCGTTTGGACGCATCGCGCTGGAGAACCCGAAAGCGCCCGGCACGATGATCGACCTCGGCATCACGTCGACGGAGATCGGCGTCGCCGCGCCCACCGATGGCCGCAAGCTGAAGATGATCCTGACCGACGATCGGGGGCTCCGCACCGAGCAGCGGATGGTCGTGATTGCCCCCGGTCAGCGGTTCACGGTTCGATGGTAGTGTCCGCGCAGGAAGATCGTGTCGGAGCGCCCATCGCAGGAAGGGAAGATGTCGCCCGGTGCACCGACCGATCCGGTGCCGTTCGGCAAGTACTACCTGCTCGGCTTGATCGCGCGCGGCGGCATGGCCGAGGTCTATCGCGCGCGCCCGAAGGACGAGAAGCGCCTGCTCGCGCTCAAGGTCATGCGCCCGCAGCTCGCACGTGAAGCGCGCTTCATCGACATGTTCCACCGCGAGGGCAAGCTCGCGATGCTCCTCGACAACCGCTGCATCGTGAACACCGTCGAGGTCGGCCAGTACGAGGGCAAGTACTACATCACGATGGAGTACATCGGCGGGCGCGATCTCACGCAGGTGCTCCGTCGCTGTCAGGAGACCCAGCAACGCATCCCGGTCCCGCACGCGGTGTACATCGCCGCGCGGATCGCCGAGGGCCTGCACTTCGCGCACACGCTCGTCGGTCCCGACGGGCGCCCGCTCAACATCGTCAACCGTGACGTCTCGCCGTCGAACGTCCGGATGTCGTACGACGGTGAGGTCAAGCTGCTCGACTTCGGCATCGCCCAGGCGCTGATGAAGTTCACCAGCGAGATCGGCATTCTCAAGGGCAAGTTCAGCTACATGTCCCCGGAGCAGATCCGCGGCATGCCGCTCGACGCGCGGACCGATGTGTTCTCGGCGGGGATCATCCTTCACGAGATGCTGACCACCGAGAAGCTATTTCGCGGCGACACCGAGTTCGCGCTGATGGAAAAGGTTCGCAAGGCCGAGGTCCCGCCGCCCTCGAACTTCAATCGCCGCGTCACGCCGGAGCTCGACGCGATCAGCCTCAAGGCGCTCGCGCGCGATGTCGCCGATCGCTATCAGAATGCACAGCAACTCGCCGCGGACCTCGACGCCCTGATCGCCGGCTATCGCTTCGATCCGAAGGAGCTGCGCCAGTTCATGCGCCAGTTGTTCCGCAAGGAATACGCGAAGGAGCTCGAGGACACCGAGGTGTCGCTCGAGGCGGAGCCCGGCGCATCGATCACCCTCTCGATCTCCAACACCACGAACCCGCGCATGCAGACCGTGCCTCCGAGCGGCCCGCAAACGTCCCCCCCGTTGGCTACGCCGGTGACCGATCCGGCACAGCGGGACACGATGCAGGGCCTCGGGAGAGCGGGCTCGTCCCCGAACCAGGGCACCAATCCCGAACATTCCCAGCCTGACGATGACCCAGATAAGCCTCGCGGGTTCTGGGGATCCTTGTTCAGGAAGCGTAAGTAGCGCATCCTGGTTCCTCGTTCGATGCCCATCCCCGCCCGCCCTCCTGCCGACGACGCGACGAAGACCGCGACCCAGCTCGCGATCATCATCTTGGTCAGCGCGTTGATGCTCAACGTGTTGTTCTTCTTTCTGAGCGGCTTCTATTTCGAGGACAAGCGCGCGAGTCAGGGGCTGATGAGCGAGATCACGAGCTCCACCGTGTCCTCGACGCGGGTCGCGTTCGGCATCTTCAGCGGGCTCACGGCGGTGCTGCTCGCCGCCTCGATGTTCCAGCCCAAGTGGGTCGGGCACGGCATCGCCGCCGTGATGGGGCTCGCATCCCTGATCGCGGCGGTCGCTGCGTTCCGCGCTGGCACGCCGATGTCGCTCGGCGTCAGCCTCGTCGTGATCGGGTTCCTCTATCCCGCCCTCGTCGTGCTCTCGCTGCTCCGCACCTCGCGCGCCGCCTGGGCGTTCCTGTGTGCGTTGTGCTGGGTGCTCGGCGTCATCATGCTGTTCGGCGCGCCAAAGATTCGCAGCCAGATCGACATCGGGCTGTGGACCGCGATGATCATCCCCGGGTTGCTGATCGTCGGCGCCATCGGGTTGACGATGGTTCGCCGCGAATACCGCGATCGCTGACCGTCACCATCTAATCAGGGCCGGTGTGCTTGCCGCGTTCGCAGACCGCCGCTAAAACAGCGGTAGTTCCACGATCACGGAGGCACCATGGCACTGCAGCTTGGAGACGAAGTTCCCGATTTCACCGCCGAGACCACCGAAGGCGAGATCAGCTTTCACAGCTGGCTCGGCAGCGGCTGGGGCGTGTTGTTCTCGCATCCGAAAGATTTCACGCCGGTGTGCACCACCGAGCTCGGTCGGCTGTCGGCGCTCAAGCCCCAGTTCGACCAGCGCAACGTCAAGGTGCTCGGCCTCTCCGTCGATCCGCTCGGCTCCCACAAGGAGTGGGCGAACGACATCAAGGAGACCCAGGGTCACGCGCTCAACTTCCCGCTGATCGCCGATCCCGACAAGAAGGTCGCGAATCTCTACGGAATGATCCATCCGAACGCGAGCGACACGTTGACCGTGCGCTCGGTGTTCGTGATCGGTCCCGACAAGAAGCTGAAGCTGTCGCTGACCTACCCGGCCTCGACGGGCCGTAACTTCGACGAGCTGCTGCGCGTGATCGATTCACTGCAGCTGACCGCGAAGCACAAGGTCGCGACGCCGGTCGACTGGAAGCAGGGCGAGGACGTGATCATCGTTCCGTCGGTCAACGACGATGCGGCGAAGGCGCTGTTCCCGAACGGCTGGAAGACGCTGAAGCCGTATCTGCGCATCGTTCCGCAGCCGAAATCGTGATGTAACCAGCGAGGCGGCCGGGCTGTGCCATGGTCCCCCGCGTGAAACCTCTCGTCGGCTTGATCGCGCTCGCTGCGTGTGGGGGCGATCCGGTCGATCGCCCGCTGGTGTTCGGCGGTGATCGTTCGATCACGCTCGATGTCCCCGAGACCTTGGTCGACGGGCAGAGGTATCCGCTGTTGCTGGTGCTGCACGGCTACACGGTCACCGGCTTCATCCAGCAGGCGTATCTCGGTGCCGCGCAGCTCGCGACGCGGAGCGAAGCGTTCGTGCTGGCGCCGGATGGTCTCCTCGATCTCGAGGACAAGCCGTTCTGGAACGCCGACGAGGTGTGCTGCGATTACGATCAGCTCGCACCCGACGACGTCGGCTATCTGGGCGGTCTGCTCGACGATGTCGCCGAGGCGTGGCCCGTCGATCGCGACGCGGTGTTCGCGGTCGGTCATGGCAACGGCGGACACATGGCGTATCGGCTGGCGTGCGAGCGCGCCGATGCGCTGGCGGGCATCGCCGTGATCGCCGCGGGCACCGGGTTCGATGCGGCGGAGTGCGCACCGTCCCAGCCGGTCAACGTCGTCCACCTTCACGGCACCGCCGATCTCGAGTTCGAGCTCGCCGGCGGTGGTCCCTTTCAGCAATCGCCCGGGGCGCCCGGCGCCGTCGAGAGCGTGAGTCGGTGGGCGGACCACGGTGGGTGCAGCCGCGAGCGCACGCCGCGCGGTGCGATCGATGTCGACGATGTCGTCGACGGCGCCGAGAC
>JACCYD010000607.1 GCA_013696695.1 Deltaproteobacteria bacterium
GTCTCGGCGCATGCGATCGCGAGCTCCGGTGCCGCTGCGCGCGCGGCCCGCGCACCGTGGATCCCGAGCCGCTCCTCGATGCGTACAGCTTCCGCGGCGAGCTCCCTCGCCCGTTCTCGATCGCCGACGCCCGCTCGTCGCTCGAGGGCACGCGCGAGCGCAGCGGCGCCACTCGCGATGAACGGCGGCGACTCGATCGCACGCGCGAGCGCGAGACCTCGTTCGAGATAGTCGATCGCCTCGGGCACGCGGTCGAGCAGCAGCAGCAACTCGCCGGCGGTCATCGCGGTGGGGCGGATGATCAGACTCCCGGTCGGCCCTTGAGCCAGCGGATGGAGCCGGGTGGCAGTCAGCATCCGCTCGCAGGCCACCGGCAACAGCTCTCGGTGCTCGAGCATCGCGACGGCCTCCGCCGCGAACTGCGTCAGCACGATTGGATGCTCGAACACGTCAGGGGTCAGCGTCGCGCGTGCTTCGTCGCGCTGGCCGGCGATCGAGAGCGCCAGCGCGAGCACACCCTTCGCGATCGAACCGACGCGCTGCGCAGCGACGCGCGCATCGTCGATCAGCTCGGCGGCGAGCTCCGGAGAGCGCTGCGCGACGACCACGCTCAGCATGCCGAACACGCGCGACACGTACGCGCGATCCAGACCGTGCTCGCGTGCGAGATCGCCAACGACCGCGAGCCACCGGCGTGCCTCCGCGAATTCGCCGCGTCGGGTCGCGCTCGCGGCGCGCAGCAGCGGGATTCGATACCGGTACAGCGGCTGCGGCAGCTTCGACAGCAGCGCATCGAGGCTATCGATCGCGGCCTCGGACCTGGCGAGCTGGCCATCGGTGAGCCATGCACCCGCCATCCAGCTCCGTTGCTCGATCGCCTCGAGCGGCCGCCCGAGCTTGTCGGACAGTGCGATCACCTCCACCGCGAGCTCGCGTGACTCCGCGATCGAGATCCGGAAACCGTGCGCGTGACTCGCGTAGCGCATCACGAACATCGTGGTCTCGTCGTCTGCGAGCCGGCGCGCCATCGCACGAGCCTCGCGGGCCAGCACCTCCGGACGGTCCGGATCGTCGAATGCCGGCACGAGTGCGGCGGCCAGGCGCACGACGACGCGCGCTCGCATGGAGCTATCGCCCGCCGGTAACACGCGCTCGGCCTGCTCGAGCAGGGCGACCATCTGCGGATCGCGGCGCCCCGTGAACAGCTCGCTGGCATAGACGAGCGCCGCTCGCGCCATGCGATCGGCGTCGGCGAGTGCACGGGCGAGCTCGAAGGCGCGAACGCACTCCGCTCTTGCCTCGGCTGCCTGGCCACCCGCGTGTTGCGCGGTCGCCAGCTCGATCCGCAGTTCGATCGCGGTGACATCGCCGCGAGGACCGTAGACCCCGATCGCGCGCTCCAGCAGCGCGCCTGCATCCTCGAACGCGTAGACCGTCATCGCGCGCGCCGCGGCGGTGCGTGCCACCTCGACGGCGTGATCGATATTATCGCTGGCCACACCCGCGAGGAGATGCCGCGCGGCGCGAACCGGATCTTGGGCGGCGAGCGTCTCGCCGATCGCGCGATGGAGTGCGGTTCGGCGACTCGGGGCTAGCTCGTCGTACAGATGATCGCGCAGCAGGACGTGGCGGAACGCCCAGCCCGCGCCGCGCTTCTCGACGATGCCTGTCGCGAGCGCTTCGCGTAGCGCGGCCGCGATCGCATCGTCGTTACTCGCGGTGATCTCCCGCACCAGGTCGGGCTCGATCTCGCGTCCGAGCACTGCCGCGGCGGCGAGGAGCTCGCGATTCGGCGCACTGATCAGCGCGAGGTGAGCCTCGAGCACGCTCGCGATCCCACGGCCGGGTAGGCCACCGCGATGGGCGCGCACGATCTCCTCGACGAACAGCGGGTTGCCTTCGCTCGACGCGTGGATCGCGGCGCCGTCGTCGCCGACCCACGTCGCCACCTCGGCGGCCGTCAACCGGCGCAGTGGCTGCACCGTGCCGTGACGCGAGGCCCGCGCGAGCCGATCGGCTGCATCACCGCGCGCGGCGAGCTCGCCTTCGCGCCACGCAGCGATCACGGCGATCGCGCCGCGGGGAAGCTCGCGCGCGAACATCACGAGGAGATCGAGCGTCGGCAGATCCGCGGCGTGAAGATCGTCCAGCAAGATCGCGAGCGGTTGCTCCTCCGACAGCGCGACCAGTGCGCGCACCACCGCGTCGAGTAACGCGAACCGCGCGGCGCCCGGATCCGGCGCATCGGCTCCACGCGGTCGCCCTGGATCCCACTCCGGCACCAAAGTCCCGATCCGATCCGCACCGGGGAGTGCGAGCACGCGTGGTCCAAAACGCCCCACCGCATCACGAAGCACTTGCTGCCACGGCCAGTATGGCGGCGCTCCACCCGCCTCCCACGCCGCCCCCGCTAGCACTACATGCGCGCCGGCTCTCGCACGTGCCTCCGCGATCAGCGTCGACTTGCCGATGCCCGCCTCGCCCGTGAAGAACAGCGCACTTCCGCGCCCGGCGGCAGCAGCGGCCAGCGTCGCATCGAGCAACGCCAGATCCGCATCCCGCCCGTACAGTGCCATGCGTCATCTTCTCCCAGGCGATGATGAATGTTCGCGTTCGTCCGCGCGTTGTTTAGAGTGAGTGAGTCATGTGTCGAATGCTAGGAATCGCAGCCACCGCGCCGGTCTCGCCTCGCGAGCTGCTGTGCGAAGCGCCGCGTAGCCTGCGCGAGCTGTCGCGGGAACATGCCGATGGTTGGGGCCTCGCGATCCGCGGTGCCGATGGCTGGTCGATCGATCGCGAGACGGTCTGCGCCGCGTTGTGCGCGCGCTTCGCGAACCTGGCCGATCGCCAGACGCAGCTGCTGATCGCGCACGTTCGCAAGGCGACCGTCGGCCCGACGTCGATCGCGAACACGCATCCGTTTCGTCGCGGTCACTTCGTGTTCGCGCACAACGGCACGCTCGCGGATGTGCCGGCCATCGCCGCGCGATGCTCGACGGAGCGGCTCGCGGAGATCGAAGGCGCCACCGACAGCGAGCGTCTGTTCGCCTTCATCCTGACGCGCATCGACGCCACCGGAGATGTCGAGCGTGGCATCGCCCTCGCCGTTCGCGACCTCCACGCACTGGGTAATGTCGGATCCGCGAGCTTCCTGCTGTCGTGTGGCGCGCGGCTGTATGGTCATCGCGCCGGTCGCACGCTGTTCATGCTGGTGCGTGGCTCGGCCACGTTGATCGCGAGCGAGCGCCTCACCGACGAGGCCTGGCTCGAAGTGCCGGAGCGCGGGCTCGTCGTCCTCGATGCGCCGACACCGATCTCGATCGCTGCGTAGTGAGCCTTCTACTACGACAACAAGTGACGACGCGGTACGCTGCGGGCATGGCGCGCTCGTTGGTCATCGTCCTCGCGATCCTGTTCGCTGCCTGCGGCTCGAAGAAGCAAGCCGCGGTGCAGCCGACGCAGCCCACGACCCCGGCAGGCGGCAGGCTCGCGCTCGACGTCGAGCCCACCGATGCCGAGGTCGAGGTCGATGGCACGCTGCGCGGTAAGGCCTCGGAGCTCCGCAGCCTCGAGCTCGCGTCTGGTCCGCACCAGATCGTGATTCGCAAGCCCGGCTTCGAGATCTGGCGCGGCGAGGTCGTGATCGAGACGCAGAGCGAGACGATCCAGGTGCGCCTGGTCCCCGCGAAGAAGTGATCAGCGCGCGCCGCGTGCGCGATTCTCGACGGCTTCGAGCTTGGTCTTCGCCGACGCACGGTCCGGTTCGGCGGTGAGCGCGGCCTGAAAGTGCGCCGCGGCTTCGGCAAGATCGTTCGACTGCGCGGCGCCATCGCCGAGCCTCTCGAAGGTATCGGCGAGCGCGCGAAGTTGCGCCTTGACGTTCGGATCGTCGGGCGCCAGCCGCTTGGCAGCCAGCAGATGATCGAGCGCCGAGTCGTTCCCGGCCCCGACCAACCGGCCATCCGAGATCCGCGAGGCGGCCTGTTCGAGGTGGTGCTGGACCTCGGCGGTGTTCGCCGCTGGCTTCGACGCAGGCTTGGTGTCGCCGCCGCCACGCGTCGCGAGCACGATCGCCACGATGATGCCGACGGCCCCGAGGGAGGCTGCGATCACGATCACCGGCAGCTTCGACTTGCGAACGCTTTCGGTCACCAAACGTGACGCACCGGTGGTCGTGAGCTGATCACCATCGGTGACCGACACGACGGATTCGCGCGGGGTCGTGATGACCGCGGGTGTCGACGCGCGCGCCTCGATATCGACGGCGTCCGACGGTGTCGGAGTGACGCTTGTCGGTGCAGTAGCCGAAGTTGGCGGCACACCTGCGTGCGAGGCCGAAGACTCGGTTGCCGGCACCGTGACTGCTGCCATCGGCTTCGATGCCGTGGCGC
>JACCYD010000640.1 GCA_013696695.1 Deltaproteobacteria bacterium
ATCAAGGAGCTCGCGCGCCGGTGGTATCCGGCGATCGTCGCGAAGAGCCCGCTCAAGAAAGACACCCATCGCGCGCTCGACGACATCCGCGATTCGATCGACGAGCTGCGCTACTACCGCACCAGCATCTTCGTGCCGCCGCCGCCGGCGCGGCCCTCGCAGCCGCCAGCGTCGACGCCACCCTCGACACCGCCCGTCGACGCATAAGCCGGCTAGCCGGCTACCAGACCGGCCACGGGGCCACGCTCCGGGGTCTAACCCGCCGGAGTTACAGCGGTTCTGCGCATAAACGTACAAACGCGGCGGGGTTGTACGTTTCGGGCCAGAAGCCGAACGATTCAAACGACCTGCAGGGGTGGAGCGTGGCCCCGAAACAGGGCACACGCGTTGCTCGTGGTGTCCTCCATGCGGACGTCGACCCTCCTCGCAACCTGCCTGACAGCGTCTCTCTTTGGCTGCGCCGACAGCGTCCCCGAGTCGGAGGACCCCGAGGACAGCGTCTTCGTAGATGACAGCAAGGCCGACGACTTCTTCAGCCTATCGGCGCAGGAGTACCTGCTCGAGGGCAAGTCCACTGTCGTGCTCGACGCCTCGTTCGCCACCAAGACAGAGGCCGAGCGCGCCGCGGAAGCGAAGCGGCTGGTCGGCCTCAAGCAGATCGCGGTCGCGTGGTTCGTCACCCAGTACCTGGTCGACAAGGAGGAGAAAGATCCGAACGCGAAGTTCGGCGGCTTCGGAGGCCTCGCGAAGGGCGGCGCGTTCGAGGACCTCGCGATCAAGGAGCGCGCTGACAAGCTGACGTTTGACTTCACGTTCCGGCAGATCGCCGCGGGTGGGAAGAACCTCATGCAGCGCCTGCCGATTCGCACGAGCGGCGGCAGGGCCGTCTTCGATCTCGAGATCGGCCGCCCGACCAACGACGAGATGGCGCAGCTCGAGACTAACCACGAGTGGTATCGCAGCGCGCCGTGGGACGGCTGGAACCCGGCGGTGGTCGAGGCCGCGCAGAAGGAATCTCTCACCTTCTCGATCGCCAAGGAGCGGCCGTCGGGAGATGCGTTCTTCGACATCGGCCGCCTCGTCGAGGACGGCAAGCTCGACATGGACGTCTACTTCGGCTGGGACTACCACTCCGACTTCCACCTCAAGCACTCGAAGCAGATGTTCACCTGGCTCAAGGACCAGGGCTTCACCGCACCGGCAGCCTCGTGGGACAAGCTCACGCACGTGTCGGCACCGTTCACGCGCTCGGTCACCGCGAACGGCAAGAGCATCAAGCTCGAGGTGCGGATGTACTTCGGCAAGCCCGGCACGGTCACCGACCCCGACACCGACGCGGGCGGCAAGATCCTCGAGGATCACGCGCGCGAATCACTCGAGAAGCGCGACGTCATCATCTACTCGGGTCACTCCGGCCCGTTCTACGGCTTCGCGCTCGCGAACTGGAAGAAGACCGAAGAAGGCGATCTCGACGACGCCGATATTCGCCTCGCAAACATGCCGCGCGATCGCTACCAGGTCGTCCTCGCGGAGGGTTGCGACACCTATCAGATCGGCACGGCGTTCAAGGAGAACCCCAACAAGGCGGGCAAGAACGTCGACGTGATCACGACGATGTCGTTCTCCGATGCGTCGTCCCCACTCGCGGTGCAGCACTTCATCAGCACCCTGCTCGCGCGCGATACCCAGGCGCGGCTGCGTCCGGTGCCGGTGTCGACGCTGCTGACCCGCCTCGACGACGCGACGTTCTTCAACCCGATGTACGGGATGCACGGGATCGACGACAACCCGCAGCTGGTGCCGTTCGCGAACGTCGGCGGCTTCGGCAAGGCCTGCAGCGCGAACGCCGATTGCGGCGGTCCCGGCAATCTCTGCGTGTCGAGTGGCGGTGCGAAGAAGTGCACCGCGGCGTGTACCGGTGCCGATGCATGCGGCACGGGCTTCACCTGCAAGTCGGTCGCGAGCTCGTCGACCAACACGATCTACGGTCGCGCCTGCGCGAAGCTCTAGCAGCGCCCGCGCGTGGGCGCACGCGGTCGCGACGATAAGCTGGCGCACGCACTCGATCAGCGCGCGCGGCTTGCTACGATGACTCAGCGCATGGACACGTTGGTGATGATCATGGCGGGTGGTAAAGGCTCGCGCCTCGGCCCACTCACCGTCCACCGAAGCAAGCCGGGTGTCCCGTTCGCGGGGCGCTACCGGATCATCGACTTCGTCCTCTCGAACTTCGTCAACTCCGGGTACCGGCGCATCTACGTGCTCACGCAGTACATGTCGTCGAGCTTGATCAAGCACCTCAACCGCAACTGGCGGCTGAGCGGCTTCGGCGAGTACATCGAGGTCGTCCCCGCGCAGATGCGCCTCGGCGAGTTCTGGTATCGCGGCACCGCCGATGCCGTGTATCAGAACCTCAACCTGGTCCGCGATGCGCGCGCGAGCCACGTCGCGATCTTCGGCGGCGACCACGTCTACAAGATGGCGGTCGATCAGATGGACGTGTTCCATCGCGACAACAACGCCGATCTCACGATCGCGGCATTCCCGGTGCCGAAGGCCGAAGCGAGTGCGTTCGGGATCATCCACACCGACGGTCGCGGTCGCATCGTCGATTTCATCGAGAAGCCGGCAGATCCACCGGAGATGCCCGATCGCCCCGGCTGGTCGCTGGTGTCGATGGGCAACTACATCTTCAAGCGCGAGGTCCTCGAGCGCAGCCTCGTCGATGACGGCGGCGAGCCGACCTCACGGCACGACTTCGGTCGCAACATCATTCCGAAGCTGGTCGCCGAGGGTGCGCGCGTGTTCGTCTACGACTTCGCGCAGAACCGGATCCCCGGCGAGCCCGAGGGCGTGGCGCCGTACTGGCGCGACGTCGGCACGATCGAGAGCTACTTCCAGGCGAACATGGAGATCAGAGCGCGCGTGCCGTCGCTCGATCTCTATAACCGCCAGTGGCGGATCCGCAGCGCACAGCGTGATTACCCACCGGCTCGGTGCGTGCGCGCCGGTGAAGGCTTCGGCCCCGCCGAGGTCGACGACTCGCTGATCTGCGAGGGCTCGATCATCGCGTCCGCGAAGGTCTCCGAGGTGATGCTGTCGTACGACTGCTTCATCCACGCCGGCGCCGAGGTCAGCGATTCGGTGATCCTGTCGGGCTGCGACATCGGTCGCGGCGCGAAGCTGCGGCGCGTGCTGCTCGACAAGAACGTCCACATCGAGCCCGGCGCCGTGATCGGCTACGACGCCGTGCAGGATCGCGAGCGGTTCCCGTTCGTCACCGAGACCGGCATCGTCTGCATCCCGAAGGGCACCGTGGTACCTGCCCATGGGCCGTGCATCCTCGCCAACGATCTCGCGGAGCTGATCGGCAACGAGCCCGAGCTGCTGTCGCAGTTGCGACCCGGCACGTTCGTGGTGTCGATGCAGAGCCGGCATAGCTACGAATCGGCGACCGGGCCACGCTTCAAGAAATTCGCTGGCGGCGAAGTTCAGTAGCGCGTGCGCGTCCTTCACGTCTCGAGCGAAGTCGCGCCGTTCGCGCAGTCGGGTGGGCTCGCGGATGTCGTCGCAGGGCTACCAGCAGCGCAAGCCGCGCTCGGGAGCGACGCTGCGGTCTGCGTGCCGCTGTATCGCGGCGTGCGCGAGAAGCTCGAGCAGGTCGGCATCGCTCTCGATGAAGGCTTCGCATTACCGCTCGAGCTCGGCAGCTGGTCCCTGACCGCCGACATCCGGCTCGCGCAGGTGGGTCGCGTTCGCTACGCGTTCGTCGACATCCCCGCGCTCTTCGATCGTCCCGGCGGGCTCTACGGTCCCGGCGGCGCGTCCGAGCACGTCGACAATCACATGCGATTCGGCGCCCTCGGCAAGGCTGCGGTGATGGCCGGGCCGAAGCTGTTCGGGGCGTCGCTCGACGTGATGCACGTGCACGACTGGCAAGGTGGGCCGGCGGCGGTGTTCGCGCGCGCGGCGGAACAGCGGGCTCACAGTGTCCCGTCGACGATCGTCGCGACGATCCACAACCTCGCCTACCGCGGCATCTTCCCGAAGAGCGTGATCGCTGACCTCGGCATCCCGTGGTCGATGTTCAACGTCAAGCAGCTCGAGTTCTACGATCAGGTGTCGTTCCTCAAGGGCGCGCTCGGTCTCGCCGATGCGGTGACGACGGTGAGCCCGACGTACGCGCAGGAGATCCTCACCCCGGAGCGCGGTGAGGTCCTCGACGGGTTTCTGCGCTGGGACGTCAAGCGCCTGGTCGGCATCGTCAACGGCATCGACACGCTGTTCTGGGATCCGGCGAATGACAAAGCGATCGCGCATCCATTCTCGCGCGCGGCACCGAAGGGCAAGGCAGCGTGTCGGGCGGCACTCGCGGAGGAGGCCAAGCTCCCTCTCCACGATCGCGAGCCGCTGATCGGCGTGATCGCTCGAATGACCGGTCAGAAGGGCCTCGATCTCGTCGCCGACATCGTTCCGTGGCTCGCCACGATCTCGGGCAACGTCGGCGCGCGACTCGTCGTGCTCGGTGCGGGCGAGCCCGAATACGAGGAGCGGTTTCGCTGGCTCGCGCGCACGTTCGACAAGCACGTGTCGACCACGATCGGGTTCGACATCGGCTTCGCGCGCCGGATCTACGCCGGTGCGGATCTGTTCCTGATGCCGTCGCGGTTCGAGCCGTGCGGGCTCGGCCAGCTGTACGCGATGCGCTACGGCACGATTCCGATCGTTCACGCCGTCGGCGGGCTGCGTGACACCGTGAGCGATCCGGGCAACGCCGAGCTCGCGAAGGGTCGCGGCACGGGCATCCGCTTCGACACGGCGTCGCCGGAAGCGCTCGCGCATGCGATCTGGCGCGGGACGCAGCTATTCGGCGATCGCACCGCGTTCGCGAAGCTGCGCGATGCGGCGATGGCGCGCGACTCGTCGTGGATGGTGTCTGCCCACGAATACGTGCAGCTCTACCGCTCGCTCCGTCCGTGACGGGAAACCGGCTCGGTTCGCGGAAATTTCGGAAAACTGTCCGCTCCCCGGACGCTTCGTCCGCGTGACGGACGTCGCTGTCCGCTGTGCGGACGCGCTCGTCCGCAGTACGGACCACTACACAACTAGCTGTGCGCTGGTGACACGTCCGGAGTGCGGACCAGCGGGCTTGACCTGTGGGAAGGCATGTCGACAACTGCCTCCCGGACCAGGGGTTATTCACAACACGAACCCCTCTAACTCAGCGAATCGCAAGGCTCCCGGCTGCTCGCATAGCCGGCTGTGAACAACCTGTGATCCCGGTGTGCGACCCCCTGTCGGGAGCGGCCCGGGTTCAATAGTTTACGCACGGTGTCACGACTCCTGCGGACTTGTCCTACATGTGAGCGACAGGCTCGCTCCCGGACGTACTCCCGGTTCAGAGAGCGGACTTCATGAAGACGACCCAGCACGTGTAGCGCTGCCATCACGAGGCGCGTTCGATCCGCTCGCGCTTCCACTGCCGCTTCCACTACCAGCGCTTCCACTGCCGCTTCCGCTGACGACTGCGACCGCCTTGCACGCCTCGGCGTCTTTCTTCTCGCAGGCGTGCGTGAGCGAGCGCAGGCCGGCGTCGCGATCGCGAGGCACGCCAACGCCATCGACCTGCATCATGCCCAGCAGACGGCAGCCGATCGCGTCCTCGCCCTTGCACGCACGTGCGAGCCAGACGGCTGCCGCTGCCGCCGTCTTCGGCAGGCCCGCTCCCTCGAGATAGGCGACGCCGAGCTGACGGCAGCCAGTGGCGTCTTTCCCGTCGCAGCCGCGCTGGTAGTGCTCGCGCATCTTCTTGAACGCGGCGGTCTTGCCGGCCTCGTCCTCGAGCGCGATCGCGTTCTGGCGGTCGAGGTCGCCGGCGTTCGTGCACGCGAACGGCGTCCCGCTGGTGCACGCCTTGTCGAGAGCCGCCTCTGCCTTCGCGAGATCCTTCGCCACGCCACGCCCATCGCGCAGCATCAGCCCGAGGTTCTTGCACGCGAGGCCATGGCCGCCGTCGCAGGCCTTGCCGAACACGGTCGAGGCCTGGATCGGATCCTTGTCGACGCCGAGACCCTCCGCCAGCATCAAGCCGAGGTGGTTGCAACCGGCCAACAGCCCTCCGCTGCAGGCCTGGGCGAACAGCGCGGCCGCCTTGCGCAGATCCTTCGGCACGCCGACGCCCTCGGAATGGAGGACGCCGAGGTTCCGGCAGGCCTCGAAGTTGCCCGCCACGCACTGCGTGTCGAAGGCGGTGGCGACCTGGACCGAGCTCGAGCCCGAGCCCGCGCTTCCGCTCACGGGCGCGCTGCCGACACCGGCGTCCTCGTGCGCTTTCGGCTTCTTGCCGCAACCGAGGGTGATCAGGAGGAGCAGCGCGAGAACAGAGCGCATGACGGCCGTATCACACGGAAAGCGGCGGATTGCCATGGCTCCGGACGATCCCATCAGGAAGCCTGCCCGTAGGCGATCCGTATTAAACTGCAGCCGTGCGGCCGATCTATGACCTCCAGTCTGCGTTTGCCGCGCAGATCCACGAATCCGAGCTCGAGGCGACCCGCGTCTACGAGCCCGTGGTTGCCGTCGTCACCGACAACAAAGATCCGAGCAAGCTCGGCCGCGTGAAGGTCAAGATCCCGATCTTGTCGGAGTCGGACACCAGCTTCTGGGCTCCGCTCGTGATGATGGGCGCCGGTAAGAACCGCGGCTGGTTCTTCATCCCCGAGATCGAGGACGAGGTGCTGGTGATCTTCGAGCACGGCGATATGGATCGTCCGCTGGTCGTCGGCGCGCTGTGGGGCGGCAAGGACAAGCCGCCCGACAGCAACCAGGACGGCAAGAATCAACGCCGCATGATCAAGTCGCGCGCCGGCAGCAAGATCACGCTCGACGACACCAGCGGCACCGAGCTGATCTGCATCGAGGACGGCAAGGGCAAGGCGAAGATCACGTTCGACTCGAAGGAGAACAAGATCGTCATCGAGGCCCTCGAAGGCGACGTCTGCTTCCAGGCGCCTGCCGGCGACATGCAGATCCTCGCGAAGGAAGCCGAGCTGACCGCCGGCAAGAACCTCGAGATTCATGCCGGGTCGCAGATGCAGTGGGGCACCGATACGACGCTCACGATCAAGTCGCAGAGCGTGACGATGTCGGGTCAGAAGGCGAACTGGAACTGCGGCGTCGCGCAGATGCCGCAGGCTCCGACGGCAACACCGGTGGACGTCACCGACCCGTACAAAGACGACGGCGGCCAGGGCTGATCGAGATCCTCGTGGTCGTGGACCGTGACGGCGACGACAACGTGAACCTGGACGATCCTCGCCTTCCCAAACCGCTCCTCCACGTTGCCGTCGCCGTCAAGGTCGTCGACCACGACCACGTCGACGTTGACGTGCCTACTGAGACATCGAGGCGCCGGAGCTGCCCGGCTTGCGAGGACCGTGGCCGTCCTTCTGGGTCAGCTTCTTCGCGTCGGGAGCCGTGCTGGTGCCACGACGAATGTACTCGGTGACCGGCTTGTAGTTGAGGAGCCACTTGTTCGTCTTCACGAGCTTGCCGTCGCGATAGAAGTGGCGCTCGCGCTGGATCTTGAAGCCGGGGAAGCCCTCTTGATCGAAGATCTGCTCGCCCTCGGCGGCGGTCTCGTCGAGCCGCTCCTCGGTGGTGAACGGCGTCTCTTCGAGGATCGAGCGCGAGAACACGACCTTGTCGTACGGGCGCTTCTTGCCGAGGATCTCGACCTTGGCCTGACCGTTCGCGACGACGTAGCGCACGACGACCGGGAAGTCGTACGGGTTCTTGAGCTTGAGATCGGTGTTCGGCCACACCACCGTCGCGTCGAAGCCGAGCGGCGTGTACGCCGACGGGCGCGAGTGGTTGGTGGTCTTGACGATGTCGATGCCGGCAAAGAACGAGGCACCGAACAGCGTGGTCGAGATCTGGCA
>JACCYD010000652.1 GCA_013696695.1 Deltaproteobacteria bacterium
TCGAACTTCTCGCGCAGGCTCTCGATCAGGCCGCGCATCTCGTGCTTCTCCTGCGAGTTCATGCCGGCGACGGGCTCGTCGAGCAGGAGCACGCGCGGCTCGGTGGCGAGGGCACGCGCGATCTCGAGGCGCCGCTGATCGCCGTACGGCAAGCTCTTACTCTGCTCGTCCTTGCGATGGGTGATCTCGAGGACGGCGAGCAGCTCCATGCAGCGCTCGGTGATCGCGCGCTCCTCGGCGACGTGCATTGGCGTGCGCAGCAGCGTGCGGAACAACCCGCTCTTGGTGCGCAGGCCGGCGGCGGTGCGGACGTTGTCGATCACCGACAGCTCGCCGAACAGCCGGATGTTCTGGAATGTCCGGGCCATGCCGGCGCGCGCGATGTACGACGGCTTCTTGCCGTCGATGCGTTCCTTGTTGAGATACACGCCACCGGCATCCGGCTTGTAGACGCCGGTCAGCAGGTTGAACACCGTGGTCTTGCCGGCGCCGTTGGGGCCAATCAAGCCGTAGAGGCCGCGCTTTGGCAGCTCGGCCGTGAAGTCACTGACCGCCTTGAGACCACCGAACGACAGCGACAGCTTGTCGGCGTGCAGCGCGAGGTCGGTCACGACTTCTTCCTCGACGTAAACTTCGCCGTGAGCTTGCGCCACGCCGGCAGCTCCCACAGCTCCTGGATGCCCATGATGCCCTGCGGGCGCGCGATCATGACGACGATCAGCGCGAGCGCGTAGACGATCATCCGGTACTCGGAGAATTCGCGGAACAGCTCGGGGAGGATGACCAGGATCGACGCACCGAGGACGATGCCGGTGATCGAGCCCATGCCGCCGATGACGACGATGATCACGAGGTCGATCGACTTCTGAAATCCGAGCTCCTTCGGATCGATCGCGTTGATCTGGTGCGCGTAGAGCGCGCCGCCGATGCCGGCGAAGAAGGCCGAGAACACGAACGCGACGACCTTCGCGCGTGTGGTGTCGACGCCCATCGCCTCGGCAGCGATCTCGTTCTCGCGCACGGCGAGCAACGCGCGGCCCTTGCTCGAGTACTTGAGCCGGAACGTCAGGATGAGCAGCACGAGCGCGAACAGGAACACCCAGAACATGGCGCCCTTGGTGCCGGCGCTCGTGTAGTCGGGGATCTGCGAGAAGCCCTCCGACCCGCCGAGGTTGTTCATCAGCCCGACCATCGACTCGTTCTGGATCTCCCCGACGTCCTTCGGCTGGAGTGCCGTGATCTGGCCGAGCACGCGGACGATCTCGCCGAAGCCGAGCGTGACGATCGCGAGGTAGTCGCCACGCAACCGCAGGCTCGGCAGGCCGACGAGCAAGCCGAACAGCGCGGCGACGATGCCGCCGAGGATGCAACCGGCGAGGAACAGCAGCTGGCCGTTGCCGAGGAAGCCGCCCATCGAGCCCTTGCCGGAGAAGCACTCGACGAGCTGGCACGTGATCGCGGTCTTGGTGATCTCGACCGTCGACGGGTCACACATCTTGCCGTCGCCGATGTCGATCTCGACCGCGTTCGGACAGACGTCGTAAAAATGAATCTGGCCGTAGAATGTCAGCCACGCCGCGGCGTACCCGCCGACCAGCATGAAGCCGGCCTGGCCGAGCGAGAACTGACCGGCGTAGCCGTTGACGACGTTGAGCGAGCCGGCGAGCACGATCGCGATGCCGACGTCGAGCAGGATCTTCGTCCAGGTCAGCCCGACCGCGGGGCCGATCGCGTGCTCCATCAGCAGCGCGATCGCGATGGCTGCCGCGAACGGCGCCGCCGACACGCCGGCCGCCATGCCCGGGTTCGGACGGAGGGCAGCAACGCGGTCTTGTAACGGCTTCATACTTTTTCCACCGTCGACTTGCCGAACAGGCCGCTCGGCTTCCACAGCAGCACGACGATCAGGATCACGAACACGTAGACGTCCTGCAGCTGACCGACCCATTCGGTGCCCGCGAACAGCTTGGTGATCCAGAAGTGCACGAACACCTCGACGAACGCGATCAGCAGCGCGCCGGCCGCCGCGCCGCGCACGTTGCCGATGCCACCGACCACCGCGGCGACGAACGCCTTGAGGCCAAGCAACACCCACGTCGAGTCGGCGGTCAGGCGCAGATCGTTGCGCAGCGCGAACAGGATGCCGCCGGCCGCGGCGAGGGCCGAGCCGATCGCGAACGTCACCGAGACGACGACGTTGACGTTGACGCCCATCAGCGC
Organism: Deltaproteobacteria bacterium; assembly: GCA_013696695.1. Taxonomy (GTDB): domain Bacteria; phylum Myxococcota_A; class Polyangia; order Haliangiales; family Haliangiaceae; genus JABFXX01. The sequence goes on from JACCYD010000652.1 coordinate 2,221, forward strand.
CGCGATGCGCTCGTCGAACGATACCGCGCGCATCGCGCGTCCCATCTTCGTGCGATAGACCAAGCGCTCGAGTGCGAACACCAGGCCGACGGCGAGGAAGATCGTGAGTACATCGTAGATCCGGATCGGCACGCTGCCGAGCTCGACCAGCACCGTGTTCGGCAGCACCGGGACGATCGTCGTTGGCCGCGTGCCGAACAGCCGATCGAGCAAGCCGACGTTCTGGAGGAACAGCGACACGCCGATCGCGGTGATCAGCACGTTGAGACGCGGCGCCTTGCGAAGCGGGCGATACGCCAACCGCTCGATGGTGACGCCGAGTGCCGCGCACAGCGCCATCGTGATCAGCAGCACGACCATCATCGCGAGCACGCCGCCGCCGCCGGTCAAGAAGCCAAGCGCGCTCGCGACCGTGAAGGCGATCCAACCGCCCCACGCGACGACGTCGGAGTGAGCGAAGTTGATGAAACGGAGGATGCCGTAGACGAGCGTGTAGCCGAGCGCGATCAACGCGTACAGCCCGCCGAGGGCGAGCGTGTTGATCGTCGTTTGGAGCAGGTCAGACAACGAGGGATGCTTCGAGGTCGGGGTTCAGGTCGACGACCACGTCGACCTCGACGTGAGCTTGAACGCCCGACGTGAACTTCGACGTTCGACGAACCGGCGTCCGGCCTGCAACGTCGAGCCGCAGAACCGACATTCGGTCCGCAGATCGTGGAGTCGTTGCTGGTGGGGTCACGGGGATGCTTCGAGGTCGGAGCTCTTCAGGCGCGTTCACGAGGACGTCGATGGTGGCGTTCAGGTTCACGTTCAGGTCGACGACCACGTCGAGGTCAACGTTTTACTTCTTCTCGACGCGCGCGGCGATTCGCTGCTTGCCGTCCTTGATCTCGATGATCACGGCCGACTTCTTCGCATTGCGCTTCGCATCGATCGAGAACGTGCCGGTGACGCCCGTGAAGTTCTTCGTCGAGTTGATCGCGTCGCGCAGGTCGGGACCGGCCAGCGACTTCGCGCGGTCCATCGCATCGAACAGCAGCAGCGCGGCGTCGTAGCCGAGCGCGGCGAGCCCATCCGGCTCCGCCTTGTACTCGGCGCGGTACTTCTCGACGAAGTTCTTCACCTCGGGGCGATCCTCGAGCGGCGAGTAGTGGTTCGCGAAGTAGTTACCGTCGAGCGCGTTACCTGCGATCTTGTGAAGCTCTTCGGAATCCCAGCCGTCGCCACCGATGAACACGGCCTTGATGCCCTGCTCGCGGGCCTTGCGGATGATCGTCGCCGCGTCGGAGTAGTAGCCGGGCAGGAAGATGACGTCGGACTCGGAGCCGGCGAGCTGCTGGAGCTGCGAGCTGATCTCGAGGTTGCCGCCGGTGTACGCGGCCTTGACCGTGATCTCGCCGCCCATCTCCTTCCACGATTGCTCGAAGAACTTGCCGAGCGCCGACGAATACGCCTGCGCCTGGTCGTACAGGATCGCGGCCTTCTTGGCCTTGAGGTTCTCGAACGCGAACTTCGCGACGACCCAGCCCTGGAAGTCGTCGAGGAAGCAGACGCGCGACACGTAATCGCCGATCGAGGTGACGTCGGGGTTCGTCGACGAGGGCGAGATCATCGGGATCTTCGACTTCTGCGCGATCGGACCGCCCGCGAGCGACAGCGAGGATGCGACCTCGCCGAGGATCGCGACGGCGCCGTAGTCGTTGATCAAGCGGGTGACCGCGGTCGCGGCCTCCGACTGCTTACCGGCGTCGTCGATGGTCTTGACCTCGATCATCCGACCCTTCACGCCACCCTTGGCGTTGCGCTCCTTGATGGCGAGCTGGATCGCTCGGTCCGTGGAGATGCCGAACGTCGCCTGGGCACCTGTCATGGACGCGAAGTGACCGATCTTGATCGGACCGGAGCCATCCTCTTTCTTGCCGCACGCGAACGCGAGCAGACCGAGGACTAGGAGAACCATCTTGCTGCGAAGCCAACCACGTAGATCCACGGAGATTTCTCCTGTTACTAGGGAGGCAGCGATACGCCAGCCTCCGGACCCAAGTCAACCCCGGCCAGCGATATACCCTGTCCGTGAGACCGCTCGTGCTGGTGGGCCTACTGGCCTGCGGATCCAAGGCCGAGCGCCTACCCGTGCGGCCCGCGCCGGCGATCGAGGTGCTCCCCGATGTCGCGTTCGCCGACCTCGATCGCGATCAGCGGATCGAGCTGATGAAGACGCATGTCATCCCCACGCTGACGCCGGTGTTCCAGCGCCACGATCCCACGAAGTTCTCCGTGGTCGATTGCAAGACCTGCCACGCCGAGCGGAACTGGCAGATGCCGAATGCGGAGCTCCCGCAGCTCGATGTCTCGGATCTGGGAGAATTCGATGCGCGCGACGTCGAATGGATGAAGAACGAGATCGTTCCGGCGATGCGAAAGGTTCTTCGTGATCCCGAGCTGCGATGCGGTCGGTGTCATCCGCTCAGAGGTTCATGAGCGTCCGTGCTTGGACGCACGCGAAACACCGTCGAAACACGCCCAATCCCGACGACGATGCCCGATTGCGGGGCACGACATCTGCAACGTCCGTCGATATCAGGAGGCAACATGCCAGAGAACAATCAGAACGATCCGAAGCGCCAGGGCAACCAGGGCAACCAGGGCAACCAGGGCAATCAGGGAAACCAGGACCGCCAAGGTCAGGGCAACCAGGGCCAGGCGAAGCCGGACCAGGCGAAGCCGGACCCGGGCAAGCCGGACCAGGGCAAGCCGGACCCGGGCAAGCAGCAGGACCAGGGGAACAAGGATCGTCGTCCGATGAGGAACGACCAGCAGCAGGAGCAAGGGCGGCGTCCCCAGGGCAACCAGGGACAGGGGCAGGGGCAGGAGGAAGTGAAGCCGGAGAAGAATGACAGCGAAGAGATGGACGAGGACCAGGACCAGGAAGTGACCGGTCGTCAGCCCCGCTCTGACAAGTAGTCACACGGCAACAT
>JACCYD010000669.1 GCA_013696695.1 Deltaproteobacteria bacterium
GGCACGATCGCGCCGAACCGCGGCTCGATCGCCGACACCATGTTCGTGTACATGCCGCCCATCGACTGCCCGCCGGCGACGAACTTGGTGGCGTCGAACTTGTGCACGCCACCTGGGGGTGCGGGCACGTTGCACGCGGCGATCGCGGCCTCGGGGATCTCGAGGTCCTCCATCAGGTCGGTCAGCAAGCGCTGCTCGATCACACCTTGCTGGAACGTGAACGGAAACGCGGCGAGGTTGTTGATGTTGAGATATTCGGTCTCGGCCGCGCCGGGCAAGCGCTCGGGATTGACGGGCATCGCGGCCGACACCGCCGCGATGCCGTGCTTCGCGACGACGAAGCCCGGGCCCTTACCGAGCTCGGGGATGTCCTCGGAGGTCGGCGAGTAGCCGAGGTCGACGAGGCCGGTCGAGACGCCGCCCGAGCCGTGGAAGAACTGGTACAGCGGCCAGCCGCCGGCGGGCATCGTCTGCCGCGGGATCGTGATCGTGACCGGCACGGTCATCTCGCCTTGCTTCATCGGCACGTCGGCGCCGTCGATCACGAACCGACCGTCGGTCGAGAACGGCTGCACGCCGGTCTGAAACTGCGGCATCTTGATCGTGCCCGAGAGCTGGCAGAAGCCGTCGAGTGCGGTGCTGTCGACGACGGTCAGATCATCGAGCGACACCGGATGTGCGGTGCGGAGCGCTTCGGTGCGCGCGTGTAGCCGGGCGACCTCGTCGCCGGTGGTGAACACGGTGGCGACGACGGCGTCGTCGATCGTCCACTCGTCGAGCGCGTGCCACAGCGGCTCGTAGACCTCGACGGCCTCGGCGCCGCGGGCACCCGCAGGCGTGCCACCATCGCGCAGCGTCGCGTACGCGTCGGGCGCGGCAAAGCCAGGGGCAAACGCCTCGCGCACGACGTACGCGTACGTGGTGTTCGCGCGCAGCACGATGCCGGGGCGCGGTGCGAGCGCGACGACATCGCTGGTGACGTACGGATCCTCGGCGAGCGTGCGCGCGACGATCGGGAAGCGCGCGCCGAACTCGGGCGACTCGACATCGATATCGATCAACATCACCGGCGCGTCGGGACCGGGCTCGATCACCTGATCGAGCTCGTGCTCGGGGAGTGGTGCGGTGAACCGGAAGTACGCGGCGGGCATCGTCGGCCAGCCGCGGCGATCGTCGACGTTCGTCAACAGGCCGCGCAGGATCGGGACGTCGCGCGGGTTCGGGTATCCGCTCATGTCGGGCGCACCCGACGGCGCGAGGCGCAGATCCGACGGGAACGGCAGGTCCCAGAACGTGTCGTCGGCGAGCTCGCCGTCGAGATCGAAGAAGGCGGTCGGCGCGGGATCAGATCCGCAGGCCGCGAGGAAGATGAACAAGCTCCAGCGCACGAAGGCAGTATAGGGGGCGGGCACGGCGACGACAGCGAATGTTCCTGACCGTCGATGGCGTGCGCGGAGGTGTGATCCACGTGGCCGGGCGCACATCTAACCGCGGTTCATGGCGCTTTCCCAGCCGCGCGTGGCGCGAGAGCCGAGAGGGAAGGTTTGTCCTAACCGGAGACAGTCGAGCGCGGCTTGCGCCGGCGAGGCGAATCGGCGGCGACGGCACGCACCTGCGCGATCATCGCCTCGGCGAGCTGGCTGTCGTCGGGGATCGCAGACACATCGGCGGCGGCGAACGCGGGGACGTCCTTCTCGGAGATGTCGCCGACGATGACGAGCTTCGCTTGCTGCTCGACGCGCAAGCCGCGCGCGTACATGCAGAGCTCGAGCGCGTTCATCACGCCGCGCAGCGACGCGCGAATGAACACCAGGTCGGGGCTGTCGCGATTGAGCTTGTGGGCGGCGTCGGTGCCTTCGCTGGCGATCTCGACGATCGCGCTCGCGTGTGCGCGACGCGCGAGGCTCCACCCGAGGCGAGAGCGTGGCGTATCGTCGTCGACCACGAGCACGCGGATCGATCGGGTGCCGGTGCCAATGCGCTCGATGATCGCATCGACCTGGGCGCCGACTTCCTTTGCCGACGGCGGGCGTGCTGCGGGTTGTTTCGCGAGCAGCCACTCGACGAGATCCGACAGCTCGCCCGGCAGATCGGGGCGCAGATCGGCAAGGCGCGGCGGCGGCTCGTGGCCGTGGCCGGAAAGCTCCTGCTCCTTCGGCGCCGGTTCACCGGTCCCGAGATCGATCGCGAACGGCGGTGTGCCGCGCGCCATCTCGATCGCGATGCACCCGAGCCCGTACAGATCGATCGCTTCCGCGGCGGCCGGGTCGTGCGCCTCGACCTCGCCGCGTACCACCTCGGGTGCGAGGATCTGACCGAGCGGACCGAAGGCTGGCACCTGCCCCAGCGACAGCCGGCCCAGCACCATGCGGCCATCACGCTCGCACAGCACCGTCGAGCCGGAGATATCGCCGATCGCGATCCCGGATTCGTGTGCGCGCGACACCGCGGTGACCAG
>JACCYD010000674.1 GCA_013696695.1 Deltaproteobacteria bacterium
GTCGAGGCCGCCGCGATGTACGTCACGCTCGAGCGTCCCGACGACGCGATCACCACCTGGGAGCAAGTGCTCGCCGTCGCCCCCGAGCGTCGCGATGCGGTCGAAGCGCTCGAGACGCTGTACCGCACGCAGGGCAGGTGGCCGGAAGTTGTCGATCTGTACGAGCGCCGGCTCGGCTTCGCGACCACGATCGATGAGGCCGTCGCACTGCGCGTCCAGCTCGGCGAGATCCACGAGAAGCACCTGCGTGATTTCGAGACCGCGATCGACAACTACAGCGCCGCGCTGTCGGGCGATCAACGCAATCAGACGGCGCTGCTCGCCGTCGAGCGATACCTCGTCGATCCCGATCTGCGCGTCGTCACCGCCGAGGTGCTCGAGCCGATCTACGTCGGCCAGCACCGCTGGAAAGATCTGATCCGCGTGTACGAGGCGCGCCTGGAAAGCGCCTCCGATCCACGTGATCGGCTCAAGCTGACGCGGTTCGTCGCGCGGCTCTACGAGGAGCAGCTCGAGGATTTCGACAACGCGAGCGTGTGGTACGCGAAGGTGTTCCGCGAGGCGCCGGGTGATCAAGCCGTACGCGATCAGCTGCAGCGGCTCGCATCGATGGTCGATAACTGGGCGTTCGTCGCCGCCACCTACCAGGGTTACCTCGACGACGAGGCGGGCGAATCACCGGAGCTGCGCGAGGTCGCGATCGCGGCCGCCACGATCTACGACCGCCGGCTCGGCGATATCGATCATGCCTTCGCCGCCTATCGGCGCGCGCTGTCGATCGTGCTCGACGACGCGATCCCGAACGAGCGCGAGTTGGTCCGCCGTCTCGAGGAGCTGCTCGCTCGCACCGAGCGGTGGGCCGACCTCGTCGCGGTGTACGACGACGCGATCACGCGCGCTACCGACGAGCTCCGGCTCGAGCTGCTCACCAAGCGCGCGCGGCTCCTCGAACAGGGCCTCGGCGATACGCAGAAGGCGATCGAGGGCTGGCGCGATGTCGTGCTCACGACGGAAGGCGCTGGGGGCTCGACGGGGGTGTCCCCCATCGAGGTCGGATATCGCGAAGCGGTCTCCGAGCTCGATCGGCTGTACCGCGGCCGCGGCCAATGGCGCGACCTCGTCGATCTCTACGAGTCGCGGCTGACGCGGTCTCAGAACCCGACGGAGATCGCGGAGCTGCGGCTCGCGCTCGCCGACGTCCACGAGACCCAGCTGCAGGATCTCGGTGCAGCGATCGATCAGCACGAGAACGTGATCAAGGAGATGCGGCTGTGGGAGCGCGCGGTGGCGTCGCTCGAGCGGCTGGTCGTCCACGAGCAGTACCGCGAGCGAATCGCCGAGCTCCTCGAGCCAGTGTATCGCGAGCAGGACTGGTGGCAGAAGCTGGTGGTCATCCTCGACGCCAAGCTCGACTACATTCGCGATCCACTCGATCAGGTCGCGACGCTGCACGAGATCGCGACGATCCACGAGGATCGCGGCGGCGCGCTCGATCTCGCGCTCTCCGCCCTCGCCCGGGGGTGGCGGATCGACGTCGCCGAAGACGACAGCCTCGCGAAGCTGCTGTCGCTCGCCGGCAAGCTCGAAGCGTGGGACGACACCGTCTCCACGCTCGAGGGTGGCGCGAGTGGCGCCGCGAATTCTGATCTCGCCGCCGGCCTGTGGGCGCGCGCCGCCGAGATCCACGAGTCGCATCGTGGCGATCTGCCGCGCGCGATCGCCGCCTGGCGCAAGGTCGAAGAGGCTCGCCCCGACGACGTGATCGCCCTGGCCGCGCTCGATCGGTTGCTCGCCGTCGAAGGTCGAGTCGCGGATCTGGTGGTCGTGGTCGCCCGTCGCGCGGAGCTCTCGGAAGACGCCGGCGTCCGCCTGGTGCTCCTGCATCGTGTCGCGGCGCTCTACGAAGAGGTGCTCGAGGATCGCGAACACGCGATCGCGGCCTACAAGAACGTGCTCGGCGTGGACGACACCGATACCGCGGCCCTCGATGCCCTCGAGCGGCTGTACCGCCAGTCGATCGCCGGCGGTGCGACAACCAACATCGGGCGCGACCTCGCGCAGATCCTCGAGCGCAAGATCGAGCTGTCGACCGACGTCAAGGTGCGCGCCGAGCTGCGCCACGCCGCCGCGAAGGTGCACGAGGATCAGCTCGACGACATCTACCAGGCGATCGGTCAGCTCACGGCGATCCTCGACGACGATGCGGGCGAGGCAGGCGCGCTCGCCGAGCTCGATCGGATCTACAGCAAGCAGAAGATGTGGCCCGAGCTGCTCGACATCGTCGATCGTCGCTCGCTGCTGGCCGCGGCTGCGCGCGATCGCGCCGACCTCGCGTTCCGCGCCGCCAAGCTGGTGGACAACGAGCTCGCGGATCCAGATGCCGCGATCCCGCGCTACGGCGCTGTCCTCCAGGTGCTCCCTGCGCACGATCAGGGCCGCGCTGCGCTCGAAGCGCTGATGGCAAAGGATCAGTTCGTCGAAGCCGCAGCCTCGATTCTCGAACGCGTGTACCGCACCGACGGCGACGCGGCCGGCTTGGTGGGCGTCTACGAGCGTCGCCTCGCCGCGGGTGTTGGCGATCAAAAGGCCGACTGGGCCGCGCTCGCCGACGTCCACGAATCGCTCGCGAACCAGCCCGAGGACGCGTTCGCCGTGTGGTCTCGCGCGATCGGCGCCTCTCCCGAGGACACCTCGCTCCTCGAACCGCTGCTCCGGCTCGCAGCCGCCCAGACCCTGTGGCGCGACCTCGCGGGTCGGCTCGATCACCTGCTCGGCGAGACGCTCGGCCCCGATGTCGAGCAGCTGTACGCGATGACGCTCGGCGAGATCTCCGAGGACAAGCTCGGCGATCTCGAGGCCGCAGCACGCGCCTACGAGCGCGCTGCGAACTCCGGCGAGCCGCGTCCGGCACTGACCGCTCTCGAGCGCGTGCTCGCGCGTGGAG
>JACCYD010000676.1 GCA_013696695.1 Deltaproteobacteria bacterium
ATCTCGGCCGCGTGGGGGCGGCGGCTGGCGCCGAGCGCACGTGCTGCGGTGGTCGCCACCGCCGAGGTGCCCTACACCCGCAACGAAACCGAGACGGTCCATAGCGGCGGCGAGCTCACCGCCCTGGTGACGGGTGCACTCTCGGAGCACTGGACGCTGCACGGTCGGCTCGGTGCGCTCGCCACGATCGCGAGCTCGGAAGGCGGCACCACGAAGCGGCTCGCGATGCGCAGCGGTGTCGACGTCGCGTGGCGCAGCAGCGGGAGCCGGATCGGCCTGATCACCGGCATCGAGTCTCAGGCTGGCCTGACCGGCGGCCTCGATATGGTGGCGGTGCGCCAAGGCTTCCAGCTCCATCTCGGCAAGCTTTACCGCCTGGTCTCCGGCGTCGCGATCCGGCTGACCGGCAACGACCACACGAACGTCGTGTTCGTCCTCGGGCTTGCCCGCGAGATGTGACGCGGGATCACCCGAGGCCGACGACGCTAGGCCGAAGATCTCGGGGGTGCTACGCTGGCCGCCGATGTCGAGGCAAACCGCCACCTCGAAGCTCGCGGCGCTCGTCGAGCGCTGCCGCGCAGATCCATCGGCGATTCCAGGCGTGCGCGCGGCCGGTGACGCGCTCGCGATCGAGATCGAAGGCGAGCTCGCCTTTGCATGGCGCGTCATCGTCGTGCGCGCCGCGATCGCCGCGCCGCCCGATAGCGATGCCGTGCGCGAGCTCTACGGCGAGATCGTCGATCGCTATCGCGACGATCCGAAGAAGCTCGCCGAGCTACGCCCGCTCGGCGACGAGATCCGCAAGCTCGAGCGCGAAGGCACGCTTGCGAGCGTGCTGGTCGCGCGCAGTGATCGCCGCTCGCGTCACTGAGCCGGATCGATCAAACAGGGGCCTTCGCGATCGCGTCCTCGATCTCGACCACCAGCGCATCGAAGATCGCCTGCAGCTGCGTCGCCCGGCGCCGCGCGACGCGCTTGAAGACCGCGCGCGAGCCCCACCACGTCCCGCCGAGCCACGCGGCCATGAACACCGGTGTCAGCACCGGAATGAACGTGATGCCGAGCGCGAGCGGGACGAAGATCGTGCCGCCGCCGACGCCGCCCCCGATCCCGCCGAACACCGCACCGGCGGCCTGGCCGAGCTTGTCGAACACCGCGAGCTTGGTCTTGCCGTCGCGCACCGACACCGTGACGGTGAGGAACGGCCCGATCGCCTTGGGGCCGGTCGAGGACGTCCAGGTCAGCGACGACTTCAGGATCTCGGTGCGGCCTGGGTCCCGTGCGATCGTGCGGATCGGCTCGATCAGGTCCTCGAACTGAGCGGTCGGGAACGCCCCGGGAAACTCGCGGGCGAGCTCCATCTCGATGGGGGCGCCGAGCCACTTCTTCGACGCCGTCGGCTTCGACGTCAGGGCGAGGGCGCCGTCGTTCGCCCGTACCAGCGCCAGCTCCTGCTTGCCCTCGAGCTCGGCGATTCGCCGGTTCGCGCCCGCGAGCTCGGCCTCCAGCGCCGTCACCCGGGCGCGGTCGGCATCGCGATCATCGCGATACGTCATGGCTGCACAGCGTAGCAGAGGGCGTGCTATCCATGCGCCCCGTAGATGTCGTTGGTCGTTCTCGACGAGGTCACGTTGTTCTTCGCGGATCGGATGATCCTCGACGCGGCTTCGTTGCGTCTGGGGCATGGCGATCGCATCGGGCTGATCGGGCCGAACGGCTCGGGCAATACCACGCTGCTCAAGATCATCGCCGGCGGTCAAGACATCGACGACGGCCAGGTGACCCGCGCGAACGGCGTGCGGATCGGCTGGCTGCCGCAGGAGATCTCCGTGACCGGCGGCCGTTCGTTGATCGACATGATCCTGTCGAGCGTGCCCGGCAGCGCCAACCTCGATCAGCGACTCGCCGATGCCGAGGTCCAGCTCGAACAGGCCGCCACGCAAGGTGCCGACGAGAACGTCATGCTCGACCTGGCGGCCGACGTTGCCGAGCTTCACGAGCGCATCGATCACTTCGAGCGCTTCTTCGGCGAGCACGAGGCGCTCGCGATCCTCGCCGGCCTCGGCTTCGCACCCGGCGATGAACGGCGCGACATCGGCGAGCTGTCGGGCGGCTGGAAGATGCGCGGCGTGCTCGCCGGCTTGCTGTTCCAGCGCCCGGACGTGCTGCTCCTCGACGAGCCCACCAACCACCTCGACATGCCGTCGGTCGCCTGGTTCTCCGGCTTCCTCAAGGCGTTCAAGAGCGCGTTCGTGCTGATCTCCCACGATCGCGAGTTCCTCAACGAGCAGGTGTCGCGCATCGCGAGTCTCGAGCTCGAAGGCCTGCGCTCGTACCCGGGTAACTACGAGAAGTATCTCGAGCAGCGCGCCGAGGAGGAGACCATCCTCGTGGGCCGCGCGAAGAACCTCGCTCGGGAGCGCGAGCGGCTCACGGTGTTCATCAACCGGTTCCGCGCGCAGGCCAACAAGGCCGCCGCCGTGCAGTCGCGCGTCAAGATGCTCGAGAAGATGGAGAACGTCGAGACCTACGGCAAGCGCTCGACGCTGCGGTTCTCGTTCCCGGCGACCCAGCGCACCATCGCCGAGCCGATCCGCATCGAGGGCCTCAAGAAGGCGTACGGCGATCACGTCGTGTTTCCCGGCATCGATCTCACCGTCAAACGCGGCGAGAAGATCGGCATCATCGGTGTCAACGGCGCCGGCAAGACCACGCTGCTGCGGATGATCGCGGGCGAGCTGCCGAAGGATGGCGGCACGATCAAGATCGGCAACGACGTCCAGGTCGGCTACTACGCGCAGCACCACGCCGACACGCTCGATCTGTCGTCGACGGTCTACGAGGTCGTGCAGCGTGCGTCGCCGGAGACGCCGCCCGCGCGCGTGCGCTCGATCCTCGGCGCGTTCATGTTCGGCGGTGACGATACCGACAAGCCGATCAAGGTGCTGTCGGGTGGCGAGAAGGCACGCGTCGCGCTCGCCAAGCTCCTCGTCAAGCCCGGCAACCTGCTGCTGATGGACGAGCCGACGAACCACCTCGACCTCGCGTCATCGGAGGCGCTCACCGCGTCACTCGGCACGTACGACGGCACGCTGGTGTTCGTCAGCCACAACCGGTCGTTGATCCGCGCGCTCGCCACCCGGATCTGGAACGTCGAGGAGAAGCGCGTCGAGACCTACCCGGGCACGCTCGACGAGTACATGTACTCGATGGCACAGCGCCGCCAGGCCTTGGCCACGGAAGACACCAAGCTCCGCGATCCGCGCGGCAACGTTCCCCAGCCGCAAAAAGCTGTCTCCAAGGAAGACGAGAAGCTGCGCAAGCGGCGCGAGGCCGAGGCGCGCAATGCAAAGAGCTCCAAGCTCAAGCCGCTCGAGAAGAAGGTGGCCGATCTCGAGGAGCGCATCGGCGTGCTCGAGGCCGAGCAGAAGACCCGCTCTGCGGAGCTGTCGGATCCCGGCGTCTACGACGATGCCCAGCGGCGCAACAAGCTGCTCTCCGACTTCCAGTCGGCGCAGGACAAGCTCGACGAGCTGAACCCGCGCTGGGAGAAAACGATGGCCGAGCTCGAAGCAGCCAGGGCGGCTCTCGATGACTGATCTCGTGTAAGCTCGATCCGTGGACCTCAGCGGTCAGCTTATCGACGGCAAGTACCAGCTCGTGTCGATTGCGGGCGAGGGCGGGATGGCCACGGTCTACAAGGCCGTCGTTCGCGGCGCCGCTGGATTCCAGCGCGCGGTCGCGGTCAAGCACATCAAGCCCGAGTATCGCGGCCTCAAGAACTACATCGACATGTTCATCGAGGAAGCGCGCGTCGGCAGCGAGCTCGCCCACCCGAACATCGTCCAGGTCCACGATTTCTGCAGCGAGGACGGTAGCTACTACCTGGTGATGGAGTGGGTCGAGGGCATCGATCTCGGTGGCCTGATCAAGGCCGGCCGAGAGCTCGGTAAGCCAGTGCCGTGGGCGCTTGTCGTGGCGATTGGCATCGGCACGCTGCGCGGGCTCGGCGCCGCTCACGATCGGGTCGCGCCCGATGGCACGCCAGCACCGGTCATCCATCGCGACATCTCACCGCACAACGTGCTGCTCGGCATCAACGGCGTGGTCAAGCTCTCCGATTTCGGGCTCGCTCGCGCCCGCGATCGCGCGGCCAGCCTGACGGCGCCGGGCACCGTCAAAGGCAAGCTGTCGTATCTCGCGCCCGAGGTCACGTTCGGCAAGCCGAACTCGGTGCAGTCCGATCTGTTTGGGGTTGCGAACGTGTTGTGGGAAGCGCTCTCCGGAGAGCGCCTGTTCGACGGCAAGACGGACATCGAGATCTTCAAGAAGATCCGCGCCTGCCAGGTGCCGCCGATCATGCCGCGTCGCCCGGACGTGCCGCAGCAGCTGTCGACCGTGCTCGACATCGCGCTCTCCGCGGATCCGAACAATCGATACGCCACCGCCGAGGAGTTCGCGTTCGCCCTCAGCCAGGTGATGAATCACGCGGTCGGCAACGCCAACACCGCGCTCGCCGCCGCCGTCGTCGAAGCGCGCCGAACGCTTCGCGGCGACACCGATACCGTCGCGACCTCCGATCACGCCGTGCCCTCGACCTCTGTCGAGGTCGAGTTCTCTCGCGCCGATCTCGATGCAGATCCGATCGAGCTGACCGTCCGCAAGTCGGGAAATCAACCGGTGATGAGCGACGTCGTGACGACGCCCGAGCACAAGCCACCCAAGTAGGCCACACGTCGACGTTGACGTTGACGTCGAGGTCAACGTCCCGATCCCGGGGACTCAGCAGCCGGACGAGAACGAGCCGGTCGACGTGCTGATGATCGTGCAACCCTTGCC
>JACCYD010000682.1 GCA_013696695.1 Deltaproteobacteria bacterium
GTACGAGTCGACCTCGAACTGCCGCGTGCCGCCGCGGCGCCGGCGCCCGAACTTGCGCTCCATCGCCTCGTCGGACAGGTACGTCATGTGGCCGACCATGCGCGCGAGCTGCAGGCCTCGCAGCGACTCCTGCGAGCCGTAGTAGTCGCCGCCCCGGAACGCGGGGTCGCTCTGGATCAGCTTGCGCCCGATCAGGTGCCACGCGACGCTGGCGACCGGGACCGACGCGGCCGCAGCCATGCAAACGATCGAACGCGTTCGCTGCGGATGGAGCGCGGCCCACATCAGGACTTCCATGCCGCCGAGCGAGCTGCCGGCGATCGCGGCGAACTGCGCGATGCCGAGATGATCGGCGACCAGGCGCTGCGACTCGACCATGTCCTCGACGGTGACCCACGGATAGCGCGAGCCGTAGGGCGCGTGGGTCTCCGGATCGATCGTGTGTGGTGCCGTCGTGCCCCACGGCGAGCCGGGAAAGTTCACGCAGACGACGAACCACTGGGAGAGATCGATGCCCTTGCCCTGGTTGCCCTCAGAAAACCCGATCATGCCGTCCCACCAGCCGGGCTTGGCGTCGTCGGCGGCGTACTTGCCAGCCGCGTGCGCACCCGGCGACAGCGCGTGACAGACGAGGATCGCGTTATCGCGGGCGGCGTTGAGCTCGCCGAACGTCTCGTAGACGATCGTGAACGGCGCGATCACGTGGTCGTGATGGAACCGAAACCCGCTCGGGAGGACGAGCGACTTCGCGGGATCGCACAGGAACGTGTCGCCGACGCGCTGGACCACGCGGGCGTCTTATCACGCGCTCAGGCAAGTGCGCGAGCGGCCGGCATGCGCTCGGGCGGGCGCGTGCGCCGCTCGAGGATCAGCACGGCGACCAGCGTCGGTACGCACGCGGGCGGGATCATCGGGGTCGGGTACCAACTACCGATCAGGCCGGGCGACGGCAGCCCGAGGAAGATCACGAGCGCGAACATCGCGAGCACGCCGAGCACCAGCAGGCGGAGCATCGGCGACACGTCGCGCAGCGCCTTGGTGACGCAGCCGAGCGCCGCTCCGACACCGGCGCCCGGAACGATGCCGAGGCAGCCGATCAGAACGGCGAGCGAGAGCGGACGCGTGTGGTGGGAGTACCCGCCGTCGGTCGCCGAATGAAGCCCGAGCACGAAGCCAACCGCGATCGCGTTTGCGAGCCCGAGCCAGATGCCGAGCCACACCGGTGACAGCGTCGGCCGGATCGATTGCGCACGGCTCGCCAGCTCGACGGCGAGGTTCTCGCGCGTCCAGCGTTCGAGGACCAGCGTCGAGACCACCGTCGACGGAATCGCGAGTCTGATCAGCGCGGGATCGGTGACCACGCCAAGGATGACGACCGACACCAGCCCGAGCGCGCCCAGCACGATACGTCGCACCGACTCCAGCCGCCCGGCGAGCAGGCCCGCGATCGCGCCGACCGCGACGCCCGGTCCGAGGCCGAGCACCATGATCATCATCATGGTGTCGAGGCTGCCGCCATCGCGCCCCCACATCGCGACCATGCCGACGACGAGCGAGACCACCCAGACATTGGCGACGGCGACCAGCATTCCCTTGATCGGGCTCGACAGCATGTCGGGTGGAACGAGCCTCGGGCGCGGAGTTATTTCGCCGGCGATGTGGAGATCGTGTGGAGTCGAAAAGCTAGGATGCGCGCGATGCTGCTCGCTTCCGACCCGTTCGTCGACGTTGCCACCCCGACCGGACCGATGCGGACCTATCTGTATCGACCGGTGCCCGCACAGGGCACCAAGGGGCCCGACAGGTTCCCGGGCGTGGTGCTCTACAGCGAGATCTTTCAGCGCACCGCGCCGATCCACCGCACCGCGAACATGCTCGCGGGGCTCGGGTTTCTGGTCGCGGTGCCGGAGATCTTTCACGAGCACGAGCCGGCGGGCACCGTGCTCGGATACGACAAGCCGGGCACCGATCGCGGCAACGAGCTGAAGATCACCAAGCCGGTCGCTGGTCACGATAGCGATGCGCGCGCCGCGCTCGATCTGCTGAAGGCATCACCACACTGCACCGGCGCGCTCGGCGTGATGGGCATCTGCATCGGCGGGCACCTCGCGTTTCGTGCGGCCATGCAGCCCGACGTGCGCGCCACCGCGTGCTTCTACGCCACCGATATTCACAAGGGCTCGCTCGGCACCGGTGATGATTCGCTCGCACGCGCGGGTGACATCAGAGGCGAGCTGATGATGGTGTGGGGCCGCCAGGATCCGCACGTTCCCGACGAGGGCAGGGCGCTGATCCAGCGCCGGCTGGTCGAGGTCGGCGCGACGTTCAGCTGGCACGAGCACAACGCCCAACACGCGTTCTTGCGCGATGAAGGTCCTCGCTACGATCCCGCGCTCGCGTTGCTCAGCTATCGCCAGATCGCGGACTTGTTCGCACGGTTGCTCCGCTAGGCGGGCCCCCGGGCCCGTGGCATCCTGCGCCCATGGCGCTGTCCTGGCATGACGAGCTCGGCCTTCTGCTGAGACCGGCAGCCGGCGGCGTTCACCTGGTGTCGACGGGCCGCGGTGCCCAGCTCGCGCTCCAGCGCAGGCTCTACGATGTCGCCACCGACGACGACGTGCGCGAGCGGTTCCTCGCGCAGCTCGATCGGATCCCCACCGCACGCGGCGTCATCCTCGGCATCCCATCCGACGTCGGCGCGGGCTTCGTGCGCGGCGCCAATCTCGGGCCGCAGGTGATCCGCGAAGCGTTGCTCGAGCAGATTCCCGATTGGCCGGCGCGTTGCGATGCCGCGGGCGTCATCGATCTCGGCGACGTGTTCTGCGTGCCGCAGCTGCTTCACGACGAGATGCTGTCGGAAGGGCAGCTCGCCGCGTCGCGCCGGGCGCTGTATCCGGATCATGTCGATGCCGGCTTTCCGGTGTCACCGCTCTCGATCGCCGAGCGCGCGCTCGATCTCGTGTTCTCGGTGAACCCGCGCGTCGCGCTGTTCATCCTCGGTGGCGATCACTCCACCGCGTGGCCCGCCGTCGCCGCACTCTCTCGCGCGCGCCGCGATCGCTGGGCGATCGTGCAATCCGATGCGCACACCGATCTGCTCGAGCATCGGCTCGGCGTGAAGTACTGCTTCGCGACCTGGAGCTATCACGCGAACGAGCTGTTCCAGCGCGATGGCCGGCTGGTCCAGGTCGGCGTGCGTGCCTCCGGCCGGGATCGCGGTCACTGGGAGACCTCGCTCGGCGCGCGCCAGCTGTGGGCGGCGGAGTGCCGGCAGCATCCCGAGAAGTCCCTCGACACCGTGATCGAGCACTTGCGATCGGTCGGCGCGTCCTCGGTCTACTTCTCGAACGACATCGACGGCACCGATGCAAAGTTCGCCGACGCGACCGGCACGCCGGAGCCCGACGGACTGGAGCCCGAATGGGTGCTCGAGCTGATTCGCCGGCTCGGCAAAGACATCGGCCTGCTCGGCGGCGACATCATGGAAGTCGCGCCGGCGCTCGAGGTCCCGCGCGGGAGTGTCGGCCCGACGACGAGGCTCGCAGCGAAGTACCTGAGCGCGACGATCGCGGCGACGCTCGGCGTCTCGTTCTAGTCGTCGTCATCGCCGTCGTCGTTGCGTACGAGCACGGGGATGAGCGCGCTCGGTGGGCCGGTGCGTAGATCCCGCGCGACCACCTCGCGGGTAAGCTGGGATAGCCGCGTGCGTCCCGCTGGGCTGACGAAGGTGTCGCTGACGTCGATCGTGGCGAGGCTGGGAAACCGGTCGCGGTGCGCCATCAAGATCTCGACGCCGTCGTCGGTCAACGTGCCGCGCGACAGGGTCAGGCGATACAGCTGCGGCGCGAGCGGCGAGGTGACGAGGAGGCGGCACGCGGCATCGGCAAAGCCGCAGTTGACGATCCCAAAATCGCCGAGCACGACGAGATCGTCCCGCTGGAGAACGGGCGCGAGCGACGTCGGCGCGTCGGGACTCCAGACGTGGAGGCGCTCGAGGTTCGGCCATGTGGCGGCGGCGATCTCGCCGTAGATGCGTCGCGCATGCCGAGATCCGCTGGTGAGGATGATCTCGGCGCTGCGCAGTGCGGGGAGTGCGAGCCCGCCGAGCGTCGTCGGATCGCCGTTGATCACGAGCGTGCGAAGCCTGGGCATCCCGGCCCATGCGGTGAGATCGCCGAGCTCGCAATCGCGAAACCCGCTCTGCGGATCGCGCGCGCCGAGCTGCAGCTCGCGCAGGTTGCGCGGCGGGTGATCCGCGAGGGCCTCGGCGATGAAGCTGGCATCGATCAAACCGGTCGGCTCGACGACAAGCCGGGTGAGGAAGCGCGCGGTCTCGAGCTCGAGAAGCGTGCGCAGGACGGCTTCCGGGGCGAGGTCGTACCCTCGGGGCTCGAAGGCGCTGCGCCATCGTCGGTTCCACGTCAGCACCGCCGATGCGATGAAGCCGCAGCGCCAGCCGAGGGTCAGGTACTCGGGCTCGTCGATGAACGGTGCGAGCTCGCCGAGGTAATACGCGGCATTCGCGCGCACGTGATCGAGCGCGGCGTCGCTGATCCGGTGATCTCCGGGGCGATCCTCGGTGGCGTTCTGCAGCGTCATCAGCTCACCGCGCGGTGCGTTTCGGCCTTGCAGCCAATCGGCGTACACGAGGTAAGGTCCAGGATCCTCGGGATCGCGAGCGATCGCGTCGAGCAGGTCCTGTTCCACCTCGTCCACCTGTCGACGGTACACTGCGAACGTGCTGCTCGAGCTCGACGCCGGCGAACGTGACGACGAGACCGAAGCGCTGTACGCGCAGTTCGATCTGCTCAACATCGCGTGTGGCGGTCACGCCGGCGATGCCGCCTCGATGGCACGCGTGCTCGACGCGTGTGCACGGCTCGGTCTCCGCGCCGGCGCGCATCCGTCGTATCCGGATCGCGCGAGCTTCGGGCGACGCACGCTGGCGATCGACCACGCCGCGCTCGAAGCGAGCCTGACGCAGCAATGCGCGGCGCTGCGCTCGCTGGCCGAGCAGCGTGGCCTGACGATCGATCACGTCAAGCCGCACGGCGCGCTCTATCACGATGCGAACGCGAATCGCTCGCTCGCCGATGTCGTGGTCAGCGGCGTGATGGCGGCGCTCGGCGTGGTGACGATGATCGGGCCGCCCGCAGGTGCGCTGCGCGACTCCGCGCGGATGTCCGGGATGCTCTACTTGCGCGAAGGCTTCGCCGATCGCGGCACGCGCGCCGATGGGACGCTGATCCCGCGCGATCAACCGGGCGCGCTGATCACCGATGCTGTGGAAGCGTCAACGCGCGCGGCGGAGTTGGCCTCGAACAGCGATGCATTGTGCGTGCACGGCGACACGCCGAACGCGCTCGCGATCGCGCGCGCCGTTCGCGCTGCTCTCATCCGATAGTTGTCGGTGGTTGTTCAGCGAGCTGAGGGGGCGATCGAATCCGGGCTAACACCCGCCCTACGTTCCACACACCAGTTCAACGCTCTCATCCGAGCGACCTATATGACCTATATAGGTCATATAGGTCGTCGTTACGGGGGGGCAATCGACCCTCGTGGTTGGGGCCGCGAGCTCCGCAAGGTCGGCAGGACGTGTAGGGTGGGCAGTGTTCGAGCGGCTCGGTGATCGCGCGGTCCGGTTCGACCGACCACCCCACGCGCCGTCGAGCATGCTCGTGCGAGCCATCAAGTCGTGGCCGGGCGTGGTCGACGTGGTCGTCGCGCGCGATCAGGTCGCCGCGTACTTCGACAGCGATCCGATCGATTCGACGATCGACGCAGCGATCGCGCAGCTGTCAGTGTTGCACGCGACGGCCGAGCCCGGGCGATCGGTCGAGCTCCGAACGGTCTACGACGGCGAAGATCTCGCGGCCGTTGCGAGCGCGAGTGGTCTGACGATCGACGAGGTCGTGCGCCGTCACGCCGCGGCGACGTACACCGTCGAGACCATGGGGTTCGCCCCGGGCTTCGCCTACATGACGGGCCTCGACCCGCAGCTCGTGCTGCCGCGCCGCGCGACACCTCGCACGCGCGTGCCGGCGGGATCGATCGCGGTCGCCGGCGAGCATACGGCGGTGTATCCGTTCGACTCGCCGGGCGGCTGGCACCTGGTCGGCCGCGTCGTCGGCGTGAAGATGTTTGGCGACGACGGCGCGCTGCTCCGGCTCGGAGATCGCGTGCGATTTGTTGGAGAGCCCGCGTGACGCGAGTCGTCGAAGCCCGCGTGACGCGAGTCCTCGAAGCTCGCGTGATGCGAGTCGTCGAAGCCCGCGTGATGCGAGTCGGGATCAGCGCGTGATCGTCGTCGAGCACGTCGCGGGCCTGGCGACGATCCAGGATCTCGGCCGGCCCGGCCGGATGCACGAGGGCCTCGCACCGGGCGGCGCGCTGGTGCCGGCGATGCTGGTCGCGGCGAATCGCGCGGCCGGCAACGCCGATCACGCACCGGTACTCGAGGTGTTCGGCCGCATCCGGTTGCGCGCGGTGGATCCGGTCCTCGTCGCTGCGACCACGAACCAAAAGCTCGCCGCCGGGCAGGAGGTCGCCGCCGTTATCGACCAGCCGATGGAACTGGCGGCCGGGCAGGAGCTCGTCGTCGAGAGCGGCAACCTGCGGGTC
>JACCYD010000702.1 GCA_013696695.1 Deltaproteobacteria bacterium
CGGTCAGGATCGGCTGCAGCTCGATCGCGGTGTCGGGAACCAGGATGACGTCGTCGGCGTGGCCGCCGATATCGTTATCGCCCTTGGTGGCCACCGCGAGCACCTTGCCCTGGCGCGCGCGGACCTCGGCGAGGTTCGACACCACCTTCTCGTAATGCGGGCCGCGCGGGCACAACACGATCACCGGGAGGTGCTCGTCGATCAGCGCGATCGGGCCGTGCTTCATCTCGCCGGCGGCATAGCCCTCGGCGTGGATGTACGAGATCTCCTTGAGCTTGAGCGCGCCTTCGAGCGCGATCGGGAACTGCGCGCCGCGGCCGAGGAACAAGAAGCCGTTCGCGTTGCCGTAGCGCCGTGCGATCGCCTGGACCTGCGCACCACTCTCGACGAGATCGCGCATCTTGTTCGGCAACGCCACGAGCTCGGCGAGCAGCTCGCGCGCCCGCTCCTTCGACAAGTTGTTGGTGCGGCGCCCCAGGTGGATCGCGAGCAGCGCCATCGCCACCAGCTGCGTGGTGAACGCCTTCGTCGAGGCGACGCCGATCTCGGGCCCCGCGTGCGTGTAGAACGAGTAGTCCGCGAGCCGCGGGATCGACGATTCGACGACGTTCGAGATCGCGAGGATCTGGGCGCCTCGCTTCTTGGCCTCGCGCACCGCTTCCATGGTGTCGAGCGTCTCGCCCGACTGGCTGACCGCGACGACGAGATCACCGGGCCCGACGATCGGATCGCGATAGCGGAACTCGCTCGCGAGATCGACCTCGACCGGGATCCGCGACATCGACTCGACCATGTACTCGCCGACCAGCGATGCGTGGAACGACGTGCCGCAGGCGAGGAAGATGATGCGCTTGATCTTCTTGACGTCGAGCTGGATGCCGTCGAGTGAGACGTCATCGGCCTCGAGATCGACGCGACCGACGAGCGTGTCCGCGACCGCGCGCGGCTGCTCGTGGATCTCCTTGAGCATGTAGTGCTTGAAGCCGCCCTTCTCGGCCTGGACGGCGCTCCACGTGATGGTCTTGGGCTCGCGCTGCCGGGCTTGACCTTCGAAGTCCATGATCGACACGCCTTCGCGCGTCACCGTGACCATCTCGCCTTCGTCGATGAAGATCACGCGGCGGGTCTCCGAGAGGATCGCCGTGACATCCGACGCGACGTAGTTCTCGCCCTCGCCGAGGCCGACGACCAGCGGCGACGAGTTCTTCGCCGCGACCAGCGTGCCGGGCTCCTTGTCGCTCATCACGACGAACGCGAAGCTGCCGCGGACCTTCGCGATCGAGCGCTGGACGGCGACCGTCAGGTTCTCCGCACCCGCCGCGAGCGCGCGCTCGACGAGGTGCGCAAAGATCTCGGTGTCGGTCTCCGACGAGAACTTGGCGCCCTGCGAGACCAGATCCTGCCGGAGCGCGAGGTGGTTCTCGATGATGCCGTTATGGATGACGCTGACCGGCCCCACCTTGTGGGGGTGAGAGTTCTCGTCGCTCGGCCGGCCGTGCGTTGCCCAGCGGGTGTGGCCGATACCGATCGACCCCGGAGCGGGTTCCTTGATCAGCTTCTCTTCGAGCCCCGCCAGTTTTCCTCGGCAGCGAACGACGCGAGAAACGCCGTCGTTCCAGACCGACACGCCCGCGGAGTCGTAGCCGCGATACTCGAGCTTGCGCAGGCCGCCGATGAGGATCGGGGTGGCCTGACGATGACCGATGTAGCCAATAATGCCGCACATGATGTTTGGGGCTTTCGTTGCGAGCTTCGGGCCGCGCTAGGCGGCCGGCGGCGATTTCAGTTTTTGGCGGCAGGCGCCTTCGGCGTCGCCGGCTTGGCGGGCGCCGCAGGCTTTGCCGGCGTCTTCGCAGGTGTGGCAGGCGCCGCAGTGGGCGCTGGTGACGCGGCAACTGGTGCAGGCGGAGCCGGCGCTTCGGCCTTCGGCTCCTCGGCCGGCTCCGGGTCGGGCTCGTCATCCGACACGCCGGACAGCTCCTCGATGTCGGGTGCCTTGTATGGCAGTGCCGGCGTATCGACCATCAGCGTGCCCCCCTTCTTGGGACCACAAGCGGTGGAGGTACCGAGCGCGAGCACAAGGGTAAGCGAGACTCGAAGCAGCATCGGGGGACGCTAACACCGCTGGTCGCCCGACGGAAGTAGGCCGCCCGAGCGCGGTGAGTCACCCTTGTCAGGTAGACTGCGAGTCAGTGACGGTGGCGTGGACTCCGATAGGCGAGATCCTGCTTCGCCACGAGCACCTGCGGCCGCGCGAGCTCGAGCGGGCCCTCGCGGAATCCGACCGCAAGCAGCGGTTGGTCTCGATGCTGATCCTGCGCGCCATGATCGACGGGGATGACGCGACGCTCGCCCTCTCCGAGCAGACCGGCTACCCCGCCGCCCTCGAGCGCCACCTCGAGAAACGCGATGTCAGCCTCGCGAAGAAGTTCCCGATGGCGCTGATGAAGAGCATGGCCGTGGTGCCGCTCGTTCGCACCGCCGCCGGCGCGCTCGTCGTCATCGCGCGCGATCCGACTCCCGCGCTCGCCG